>JBPYDX010000084.1:0-23475 GCA_051986115.1 Candidatus Eremiobacteraceae bacterium | reverse complement strand
TGTTCGAGGCGCCAGTTCGGAACGATTCTTGCGCCATTCTCCAAGCGAACTTCGCAGTGCGAATCAAGCCAGTTCTTCACGCGAACGCGCGGCGGCGAACTTGGAACTTGCGACCAGATTTGATCGGCGGCGTTCGCGCTATCAAGCAGCGCTTGTACGTCAGCCTGGATACCTGCTCCAACTGCCTGCACGCAGCGGGCAAGAGAAAAATTCGAACTGTCTTGAGCAAGCGCCGCATTGAGAGCGACGCCTAGGGCCAGCGCAGCTTCTCGCGACTGCGCGCCACGCATGTTGACAATCGCCAGCGAAAGTGCCTGTCGATTGTCTTGGGCCTCGACATTGGCGAATGCAATGCGGACCGCCGTCGGATCAAGAGAATACGGTGGTTGGGAAAGGGCCAGGATTAGATCCTCTAACTGGTCCGAGAAAGCACCTGCAAGTATGCGAAGCACTGCGCTGCCGCCGTCTTTATCAAAGCCTCGTAATGCCTGGATCACCGGTCGCGCTACACCGATGAATTGTGCCCCTGCCTCCTGTGCGATTTCAAGCGCGTCATGCAGGCTCGAACACGTCGCTGCAATCCCTAAGGGCGAGTCTTCCATTGGTACGTGCATACGCGCCGAGCGCAGCAACAATCGCGCGCCGTATGCCACTTTTGCAACCGAACTCGCATCGGCGGCCCCTTCAGCCACGACGCATGCAAGCGCGGCGTCCGACACGCCGCGCCTTTCGATCTGTTCGCAGCAAACGCACAGATCATCCGTGAGCATGGCGCCCAGGGTTTCGAGCTGACGGCGAAAATATTCGTTCGTCGCAGCCAGCTGCCACAGTGTGGCAGCGACGGCCGCGTGCAGCGCTGCCTGCCAGCTTTGCGTCATGCGACGCCGATTCTACGAATTTCCTAAAGACGCCCCTGTCAGGTTGCTCTCGACTCAAGTTCCCCGAGGCTGGCTTCGATTCGCTCGATCATGAGCTCTAACAGAATTGACATATCGCCAGAGTCAGCCTGTCGTAGACCGTCGTAGTAGCGCTTGGCATCCTCGAGGCGAACGATCGCAGGCGGATAATTGGCGGCAAACAAAATCAGATTTGACATCAATCGGCCAACTCGACCGTTGCCATCCAGAAATGGCGAGATGCTCAAGATCTTGGCTTGGGCAGCGACGGCGCGCGCGACGGGATCGGCAACCGTCTCCTCGAGCCATTCGGTGAACTCTCGCAAGAGCGCGGGGACGAGGACGCTTTCCGGCGGCAAATAATCGCGACCGACCAGCCGCGTGTCAATGCGACGGTAAATGCCAGCGTTCTCATCATCGATTGATGCAAACAGCAGCTTATGGAGCTCGCGGCTATCATGCTCCGTCAGGGGTGCTGACGAGACAGCAATCTCTTCGGCCCTATCCAGCGCTCTGTTAAGGTTGACGGCCTCGAGGTGCTCGCGCAGGCTCAAATCGCCGACGGTCGTCCCTCGCGCGATCAGCTCCTCAGTCTGCGATCGATTAAGCCGGTTGCCACGAATTGCGTTTGAATTGTAGATTTCATCGATGCGCATCGCTTGCCGGCACGAAGCCCGCGCTTTCGC
Source organism: Candidatus Eremiobacteraceae bacterium (assembly GCA_051986115.1). GTDB lineage: Bacteria > Vulcanimicrobiota > Vulcanimicrobiia > Eremiobacterales > Eremiobacteraceae > JAFANK01. Next base: position 21,893 of record JBPYDX010000084.1, on the reverse strand, counting down.
CGCGCTCGGCGAACTCGCAAACTTTGCGGCGCGCTGAGCGAGGTCTTCAAGGCGCGAGTCAAGCGCCGCATCAAAGCGCAAGCCGGTCGCTTCTTCCATCGCACGCGTCGGGCTATCAAGGCCCAACCGCGCCAAGTCAACGCCGTGTTCGTGAAGCCACTGGATCGCTAGCGCCTCCAGGCGCCGCTGCCTGTAGGCAAGCCACGATCGGCGAGCTCTTGGGTAGGCTCGCAACACTTGAAGGAAACGGGACGTCGGTGCGGCGTCGGACCCAGACTCGCGAAGTTTGTCAGCCACCAGACTATCAGCTAGCGTGGCTATGAAGTCTAATGCGATCTGGTGGGCATCAGCATGAGAAAGCGGCTGGACTATAAGGGCATCAGCTCGCGAGGCCACGACAGCCGCTCCGGGGTCATCAGCGGCATATGGCTCGATTTTACCTGTCCCGGCAACAAAAAAGTAGCGGAACTGTCCGCTACGATCGTCCAAAGCCTCGGTTAGTTCTTCAAGTATAATGTTGCGCACGGTCTGTCCAGGTCGTCGAACGCCCTGTCGTTCTCCGCTAAGGGAACCAAGCCTGGCTGCCTGCGGCCCAATTCGTGCCCCAGCTCATATTCTTGTGTACCAATAAGGTCCGGACTGGCTGGACCCGATATTCTAAGCGTTAACACTCCCCATAAGCACGCGTCCGCAAGCGTAGCCCTGTGGGCGAGCTCACAAGCAGAGTCTGATTCGGTGAGATAAGGTCGATGGTCCCATTCTTTCTCGCTGTAACAATCCCAGGGGCGGTTAGGTCGTACCACCTAGAGCCGGTGTCGAACAATCTCGACGTCGAGCTCATGACCAAAGTAGCCAACGGGGACGGCGAAGCCTTTGCGGAGTTAGTAAAACGATACACCCGGATGCTCTACAACGTAGCGTACCGCTACAACGCGTCATCGGCCGAGGACCTGGTTCAAGAGACCTTCCTGCGGGCCTATCAGCACGCCAAGACGTTTTCAGGACGCAGCAAAGTGTCGTCGTGGCTGTATCGGATTTGCGTCAATGTGTGTCTGACGCAGCAGAGCCGCGCTGGCGGGCAAACGACGGATATCGACGATGTGAACGAAGCGGAGTTGTTGATCCGCGAGGACGAGCGGCCGGAAGTTATGGCGCAACGTGGGGAGACGTTCCGGGCGTTGGAAGATGGACTGCGAGCGTTGCCGAGTCAGCAGCGCATGGTCTTCATCTTGAGGGAACTCCAAGGGCTATCGTACGGAGAGATAGCGGACGTTTTGGGCATGAACGAGCAAGCTGCGAGAACCAACCTGTGCCGAGCGAAACGGCGGCTTCAGGTTTGGCTCGACCCACTGTTAGTGTAAGAGGGTAAGACGCAATAAATGGAATGCTCTGAAGCGCTCGATCTCCTCTACGAATCATTTGATGCTCAGATTACGCCTGCGCAGCAGTCGCTGCTCAATGGGCACCGCCGCACGTGCTTTGCTTGCGCCGGCACCCTCGCCAAAGCGCAGCGATTCCAAGACCTGATTCATCGCGTACCGCAGCTTTCTGTGCCACGCGGTCTTGAGGCGCGCATTTTGGAACGCGTGCTGCACAAAACTCCTGAAAGTTTGACGCGCACGACGAAAGTTATCCGACCAGCATTCTCATGGCGTAACGCGTTGCGCCCGGCGTATGCGCTCGGGGGCGTTCTCGTCGCGGGCTTGGCCGTGTTCTTCATCGCACACGGTGTGCTGACAAACGTCCATCGCCCGGCTGACGAAACGGTAGTGGCCACGGTTCTCGGCAATCTGCAAGCCGTTGCACCGAACAATCAAGTGCGTGAAGTTACGCAAAGCGACACGCCGATCAGCACCGGCGAGGTTTTGCGGCCCGAAGGCCAAGCGGCAGCCACCGTGGCGATTACGCCACACTTAGCGCTGACACTGCAGAGCGGTTCCGAGGTGCAAGTGAGCCGGCTGCACTACGATAAGAGCACCGGCGCAGCAGATGCAATTTTCTTGAAACTTCGCCGCGGAACGCTTAAGATCAACGAGATCTTGCACCGCGATGTGTCGCCCGTGCATGTAGCAACGACGCAAGCTACCTTCGTCCCGACCGGCACCGTCTTCTCTGTCAGCGCTAAGCCCACGTCAACCGAGCTTGCGGTAACGACTGGCAGCGTTGCGGTGCACATGCCGGGGCGCAGTTTCAGCGTGCTAGCTGGTCACGCGGTGCAAATCAGCGCTAATGACGTCGTCACAGATATTGTCTTAAAGAAGCACGTAAAACCGGTACATACAAAGCACGTGTAGGCCCGCGCCGCTCTCGGGCGAGCGCGAGCGCAAACAACACAAGGGGCCGGCCGTAAGCGCGGCCTCTTCTGTTTGTGCTATAGTCAAGCCGTGACGCGCTTTTGGTCGATTATGCTCGTGTCGACGATCTTGGCCTGCCAAAACGACCACTTCCGTACCATTACGCTGGCCCCAGAGAAGCCGACAACGGTTGCTATCGGCGACACAGTAGTCGTTCCGTTATTTGACGGCAGCATAGCTGGAAAACCAACCGGCACCTTTCGGTTAGAAAACTTGGGTCCTGTACGGATTTCTAACCAAGACCTTGTTTCCAGCCTCAATTTACCACCCTCACAAGCGCGCGAGTTGCGAGCTCAGGGCTTTGATGCACAATCAGATCGTGCGGAAGCTTTTCGGGCACTTGACGCTGGGCACGGGGAAATCCAAGTCGCACTGCGCCTGCCCCGCGTTCAACAACCATGTGCGTCCTGCCGCGTCGTGCATTATTTTCTGAGCGTGGTTTCAAAACCCAAGAGCGCAGCCGTCGCCGCGCGGATCGGCGCCGCCGGTCAACGTGCCGTTATCGTGGTCGATAATGATGGCACCCGCATGACCCATTGATTCATCCCAGTCGTTAAGCACGTTCACGTCATGGCCACGCGCCCGTAGACCAGCGATGCACGAGGCACCCAGGCGCGCTTCAACATGCAACAATGCAGGTTCGTCTCCGGCAGTTTTTCCCCATCGCCATCGCGGTGCTTCAATTGCGGCTTGCGGATCTTCTCGATCCCGAGCGATTCGCGTCGAGAGCTGCAAAGCGGTTTGCGGCTGCCCTTCACCGCCCATCGAGCCGTAGATTAGCCAGGGCTTGCCTTCGCGCGCAAGCATACATGGCATGAGTGTGTGAAATGGGCGCTTAGCTGGCACCAGAGAGCGTAGTCGCCCGGGCTCGAGTTCAAACGATATGCCACGATTTTGTAGTGCTATGCCCAGTTTCGGTATGACAACTGCGGCGCCGAACCCGAAAAAGAGTGACTGGATAAACGACACGGCGTTGCCGTGTTGGTCAACGCACGCAAAGTATGTCGTGTCGCCGCCATCCACACGTTGCGGCTGTTCGCCCAAAACTTGATAGGGCGAGATTTTTTGTGCCTGCGACGTTGCATGTTCGAAAGTCAACAAACGGTGCCAGACGGCAGCGCCATCGGGATCGCCAACGTGGGCGTCTCGATCCGCAAATGCAAGTCGTATTGCTTCCACGCCTGCATGAACGCCGGCGGCTTCGCTGCATTCGAGCCTGTTGCCGGCGGCATACGCTTCGTAAATTTGTTGTGCTTCTAAGAGCGCTACGCCTTGAGAGTTTGGTGGCGTCGTTAGCGAGTCGAAGCCAAAGACTTTCGCGTCAATAGGTTCGCTAAAGTGACCCTGGTGGGAAGCAAAATCACCGGCGCGCAGCGGGCTTGCGAGGCGCTCGCAGTGCTGCTCGATCGCACGTGCACCTTCGCCTTCGTAAAACCAGCCTCGGCCAAAACGAGCGATAGACTGCAATGCGTCTCCCAGCGCAGGATTGGTAAAGACATCGCCAACGTTGCGCGGGCCTCGCTCGATATAAAGTTGCGTTGCGCCTTCATCGGCCGAAAGAACGTCCCCGAGCCGTACCACCGCTTCGACAAAACTGCGAGCCGCCGGAGCGCCGTCTCTTGCATAAGCAATCGCGGGGCCCAAGACCTGCTCCATTTCCATCGAGCCGAAGCGCTCGTGCAGTGCAAACCACGAATCAACAGCACCAGGGACCGTTAGAGCGGCGGCTCCGCCGCGCTCAGGAATGCTGGCAAATTTGCGATCTCCATAATACTCCAGGGTCGCAAGCTGCGCTGCGGCCCCCGAACCATTGTAAGCGTATGTGCGACCCGATGCCTCGTCATAGTAGAGAAAAAATGCATCGCCGCCAATGCCGGTCATATGTGGATACAAAACTGCAAGCGATGCCGCAACGCCGATAACCGCATCGGCAGCGTTGCCTCCTTGCTGCAGTAGAGTGACTCCCACTTGCGATGCAAGTGCATGGGGTGCGGTGACCATCCCGCAACAACTGCGCGCAGCGGGTCGCCTACCGGTTGGTGAAAGCATTTACGTATGTCCAGGCACGATGATGCCGCCATGTGTTGGGGCGGCCGCTATTTCTTCAAACACCGTGCCGTCCAAACGCAAAAAATCTTCCATGCTGACGATTCGTTCGCTGCGCACAAACGCGTGGTGACGCGCAATCACGGACTCAATAACATCGTCGATGCTGCGATCGCCGAATGTAGTCGGCCAGCTCGCGTATACAAACAGCTCGCCGACAGGTAGAGCACGCAGAGCGATCGCAGAACCAGGAGCTATCTCGGGCCCGCTCTCAAGCGGCATCACTTCTTTGTCGCGCTCGCTGTGAGGTAAAACGCTCCGGCACAGTGCAAAACCTGCTGACCATCGCTCCAGGACGTAAAGTTCCATGCCCACCGACTGCCACGCCTCAAGCAGCGTGCGCCACTCGGGCGTTACAATGCTCTGCCGCTGCGCAATATATTCTTCAATGGCGTTGCGGCCATACGTGTTTGGCCGATAGTCAAAAATTAAATAGTCTAGCAGTCGTGCGGCGCGCATCTTGTCAAGCGGCGGCCGCCAAAATGGAAAGCGCTGCGCCGCAATTGTCTCTGGCGGTTGGCCAGCTTGTTGCCCTGCAAACCGGCCGAGCTCCCGCAATAGCGGGATACCGACAGCACTTATCTGTCGCTCGAATTCTTCTCGATCGGATTCTCGGCCCAAGCAGCAGCGCTTGTATTTCTTGCCGCTGCCACAGGGACACGGATCGTTACGACCTGGCTTGCTCACATTTGCAAATTGCAACAGTGGCGTGTGCTTTTCCCCCGGCAACGAAATCCGATAATAACTACACATGCTACTCAAAATTGTTCTTGCAGTTATGGTTGTGGCAGCAGTAGCGACGCCAGCTCAGACATTAGTGTTAAAGCTCGAGACTGGTCAGCGCTTGTCCGCCCACAGTTACCAGTCTGACCAAATTGAATGGAAGCTGCCTGCAAAGCGCCTCGAGAATTTCAAAAAATCGGGCGTTATTATAAAAGAAGACATGCGAACCACGGGTTTGCTGCAAGCCCGTGTCAAGTCAGTTAATGGCGGTGTCGCACTGCTCGTGGGAAAGCTCAACCTAACGACCGTTGACATTCCTCGTCAAACGACTGCGACTAAAGAGCAACCCTACGTTGCATTGTTACGCCTCGACAACACACCGGTAGGCAGTGGGCTCATTAGCGTTGAGGATGCAGCTATGGTTGGGCTGCCTTCACATGCGGTGCACGTCGGTCAAAGCTGGCAGACACATTTGAAAGTATTATCGACACTGGGTAGCGGCGTAGTCGTGTTCGACCACCGTGTAGCGGCGCTTGACAACGGGTTACTTAAAATCGAGGTAAGCGGCAAAGGCCAAATTACCGGTACTGAATATCATTTACCCAAGCTCTTGCCGGGGTCGATCGAGCTAAGCGGTGCCGCTTGGTATAATTTGCAAAGCGGTGTGATCTCTCAGGAAAGCTACGCAATTCACAATCAGCTGCTCAAACCGCTCGAAGGCGAGCAGATTGGTTTTGATGAGCACGCAACCGTCGATGAGACTGTGTACACAAGCCGTTAAGGCCCGGCAAAAAAGAGCGTAAAATTGCGAAACCACAACGAACCTTGCTCCTTTGCACCCTTTGAAGCCTCGACGACATAGAAGCGAGTCCAGACGATCGGCCAAGCCGCTTGATGCGGCACGCTGACCCGAATTGTCTTCCATCCTTGCCAATCGACGTGGCGCGCTAGCGTCAAACTTTCATCGTTGCCGTCAGCGTTGCGATAGCCGCCGCGCAGCCACTCGCCATTACGATCGCCATACACATCAATTGCCAGTGCAAGCGGCTGGCCAGCAAGGGCTAATTCAGTCTGTGCGTACGCGGCTCTGGTTGTTGACGTTGAAGAAAAATCGTAAGCGAGACGCAAGGCAGCCGCGCCATCGGGCGCTGAGGTTGCATCCACGCCTCCCGGAAGGTCAGGCGGACGCGCGACGTAGTGCCACGTACCTGGGCTCGAACCAGGCTGAGGAATGCCTTGAACGGTCGCGCTATGTTCTCCGGACAGCACGATAGCAGACGCGGTCGCTCCACCTGCCCGCGCCATCACCAACGTTTTTGCCGGCATCGGACCAGCAACAAACGTACCGTCGGCAAGCACTTGGCCTTGCCTTCCTTGGCTTGCCCAGTGAATTGCGCTTGTGTCAAGCACAATGGGCTGAGCGTCGCTAGTTGCCGCTTGCACACTGAGCCGACTCTTGCCGCCGGTTGGCACGGTCGCAAGCGGCACGACTATTTCAAGGCTATCTATTGAAGGAACAACTCGAACCCGAAGAAGTCCGCGTACGCCGTTGGCACTTGCGGTCACTTCAGTATTGCCCGAGCCCCGGGCGGTTAAGAGACCGCTCGAGGTTATGGTTGCAGTGGCTGGATCATTTGTGGAAAGGGTGATATCGGACGGGGCAATGGTTACAGGTTGTTCGTTTTCGTCAACACCATGCACGACAACAGCGAGCGAACTTCCCTTCAGAAGTGCGGGCGCACGATCAAACAAGCTTGTGTGTTGGGGAGCAACGATGAGCCGCACAGCTGGACCAACAGGAGCGGTGTTGAGCACAAACAGTCCGTCTGCGATAGATCGCTCCCTTCCGTCTGAAGGCGTATTGGCAACAGACGCTTGCGGATCGCCAAGATGACGAATCACCATTTCGCTCGAGCCGCCGCTGTCGAATGCCATCGCCATCTGCGCGCCAAGCGCGATAAAGAACTCAGCAAGTTGAGGACGCGTCAACCCTATTGACCTGGCGGGAACTCGGCCATCGACGACAACGAGCCATAACGTTCTCCCATCCCTCGAAATACCGGCACCAGTGACTGGATTGCGGACGTCTGTTTCTTCCGGGGCCGGCGGTGAGGGGTCGATAAATGGCTGGCCATCTTTGACAAGCAGCGGTCCGCCCCCGACTGCAAACGTCATACTAGCGAGAACATTGTCGCCTTGAGCACTGAGATGAACGACGTCACCAACGCGCATCTGCGCAAGAACCTGAGCACTGTCGCCGTGTGCAACGATTGCCAGCTCGTTTGTAGGGAGAGCATCCAGTTCGGTTAGACTTTGATCGAGCTGCGCGACTTTATATTGGTCGCCGCCTATTGGCACCAGCACAGCTTCTGTGGCATCGTAGGCGCGTACGCTCCCAAATTCTGCTGTTAGCAGCGCAAGATTTGCTCCCACTGACCATTCGTTTACGAGGCCAATGGGTAAAGTCGCTCCAGTCGGTAACGTCAGCTGCCCGCTCCATACCAGGGGACTCATTGTTACCTGCTTATCACCTTGTACGATAAAAGCAGCCTTTTGATCCGGCTCATGTAAGATGCGCCCATTGATGCCGACGATATTAAGCGGGCTGCCGGACTCGTTGATGTCAAAGTAGTCTGCGTTGATACCCACTTCTGCCCGCAGCCTGTCGGCGATGCCGCTTAGGCGCTCGTCTGGCCCGGTAATCGTTCCATGCTGGGTAGCGACGACTAAGGCTACATAAGGATCGTTCAAGTCGATCGTCGCCAGTGAAACTTCCAGCGGCCCTGCTTGCGTTGTCAATTGATAGCGCTGATAAAAAACGCCCGGTCCAATGACCTCAGAGCTTGAGGTGCCGCCAGTTATGAGAGGCCAGCCAGATGGTTGTGGAAACCCGGTTATGCCGGCTTGTGGTGAGCTTGAAGACGTTTCTTGCGCTCGCGCGCCGTGCGCGCAAAGAAAAAATGCTGCACAGGCGGTGACGAGCAGCGTGACGCGGAATGACACGGCGCCCATCTTTCTGGAGGACGAGTGAAATTGCCTTACGTCGTAAAGAATTTTTTGCAGTGCGTTGCAGCGCTCGCAGTCGGCTTCTCTTTGGTCGCACTACTGGCGGCAACCCCGAAGCCTGCGACAAACAAAGTACATCTTAGTTGGCGCGCGCCGACGAAGGACAGTCAATTCGACGCTGGCTCGAGCGTCCAACAAGACGTCACCTTTCAAATGAGCGCCGCGCTCAAGGCGATGGCTGGTCACCGGGCAGACCCGATTTATGTGGTCGAAGATCGCACGCGCACGTTCACAACAGACACCGGCGAAGAAATTTCTATCGTTGATTCATACGCCCGCAGACACGGCGGTCCCAACAACACCGACCCGACGGTCAAGCGGCGAACGCGCAAACAAATCATAAGTTTCGATCCCAGTGGTCAAACCGGCATTGAGCCCTTCCTGTGCACCAACGAGCCGCCACTCGATGACGCGCACGCGAATCCCACCACGTTCTCCAAATGCCCGGCAGGAGACTCGCCATCGAGCTCACGCTACCAAGATCCAGGCGATGCAGCCCTCTCACAGTTGCCGGCTGGACCAATCGACGTGGGTCAGTCGTGGACGTTTACGCGCAACGTTGTGGTCGAGCGTGAAGAGGGTTCTGGTTCGCTGAATTTTGTTGACACGCTTTCGCGCATCGATGAGCGTGGCAACCAACATATCGCAGTCATCGACGTCACCGCGACCGGACGCATCAACCCTTCGAGCGATCTCGCAGCCCATGGTTTTCACACTGCGACGATGACGCTCACAGGCACGGCTGAGTTTAATCTTGACCAAGGTACGCCAGGTACGACGCACTATACCGATGACGTCGAATTCCACGCGAGTATCATGGGAGCGAACATCGGCTACACGATCAACGAGATCTATGACGGCTCGCCTTGGACGGTCTCTGCGCGCAAAGCGTGACCTTGAGCGCCCAGCTCCCGCTCGCAAGCGCCGCACTCGACGCGCGGCTTGCGACACTGACATCGCAGCCACCGCCGCCTGTTCGGGCGGCTTCTGCGTACGTGTGCGATCTGGAGGCCATGCACTTTGGTCAATGGCAGGCGCAGGCGAACATTTATCCAGCTAGCGTCATAAAAATACCGATCATGACCGAGGCCTTTTGCCGCATTGCCGAAGGCTCGTTAAGCACCGAGCAGACCATCACCATAAAAGCTAGCAACCAAACTGCCACGGGCGAAGCAACCCCCTTTGTGCCCGGCTATCGCGCCAGCGTGGGCGAGCTGGTCGAGCTCATGATCACGCACTCCGATAACGTAGCAACCAACGAGCTGATCGACTTGCTTCGCCGCGAACAGGTGACGCAACGAATGCATCACCTCGGACTGAAGAACTTTTTGCTCGGCCGCAAGCTCTCAGGTTCCGATCCACTTATCTCGGACCCCGAAGAAACCGGTCGTAACCGCTTGGCGCCTGCTGACGCCGGTTTGCTGCTCCAGCTCATCGCGTCCGACGGCGTACCTCGAGCGGCCGAGCAGCGTGAGATTCTCGCTCGCTGCCTCGACTCTGAAAAACTCGTGGCGGGCTTGCTGCCGGGCGACACTTTCATGCACAAGACTGGAGAGACGTCGACAGTAAGCCATGACGCTGGAATCCTGCAAACTGCAAACGGCAACCGATACGTTGTTGTCTTGTATTGCGAAATCGAGCCGAGCTCGCAACCATCGAAGACAGTTCAGGTAAATAACCACATGGCACAATGGATGCGGTCATTACGCGAAATCTTATGAATGGGATCGATCTTTCCGGCAAGGTTGTCCTTCTAACGGGTGGATCGAGCGGCATTGGCGCTGCGTGCGTGCGCTCACTCCACGACGCCGGCGCTCGCGTCTTTTTTACACACCTAACGAACTCGTCACGCGCACAATCGCTTGTCGCAGAACTTGGTGAGCGGGTTGCCCATCAGCGCTGCGATGTTGCCGACCACAATCGATTGCCAGCCTTGGTACAAGCATGCGTCAAGCACTTCGGCAGAATTGATATCTTGATCAACAATGCAGCTATCTTTGCGGAAAATGCATTTACTGCCAGCGACTATGAAGCTTGGCAGCGAGGCTGGCAACGTACGTTTGACGTCAACCTCTTCGGTGCAGCCAACCTTGCGTGGCTTGTCATGCACCAAATGCGCGCTCAAGGCGGCGGAGGCTGCATCATCAACGTGGCATCGCGAGCCGGTCATCGTGGAGAGCTCACTTTTGCAGACTATGGCGCGAGCAAAGCTGCGCTCATCAATTTGACAAAGTCGATTGCGCGCGCGTGTGCCAAAGAGAGAATCGTTGCGCTCGCAGTCGCACCGGGATTTATCGAAACAGAAATGGCGGCACCTGATCTTGCAACTCGCCGGCAAGAGCTCGAAGGTGAAGTTCCGCTCGGCTATATCGGTAGCGCGCAAGATGTGGCCAATATCATTACCTTTTTGGCGTCGCCGATGGCGACATATGCTAACGGTGCGACAATAGACGTCAACGGCGGCTCGTACGTGCGCTAGCTGCGCATGCCGCCAGGGCGCAGTTGCACCTGCGCGGAAGCCAGACTCGCAATGCAACAAACGCTCGTGCAAGTGGTTCTCCCCGAAATGGGAGAGTCTGTCACCGAAGGTTCGATAACGGGCTGGCGTAAAAAGCCCGGCGACTTTGTTTCTGCGGGCGAAGCGCTGGTTGACGTGACGACCGACAAGGTGGACGTTGAGGTGCCTTCGCCTGCCAGCGGCAAACTCACAAATGTTTTAGTTGAAGAGGGCCGCACAGTACGAGTCGGAGCTCCTCTTGCCGAGATCGATACAACTGCCAGCGAAGACGGTCCAGCCAAAACTCAAGCGGCTCCTTCTGCACCATCACAAACACCCGCTGCACGGCCACAAGCACCGGCCGAGCCGCAAGCGAGCTCCGCTCCAACACCTAGCACGCCATCCGAACCTTTACCGCCCGCAAGTGTCGAGGCCTCACCTTTAGCGCGGCGGATGGCTGCCATTCGCGGCGTCGATCTGGCGCGCGTGTCACAAGCTGCGACGAACGAAACAATTCGTCGCGGTGACGTTGCTGCTTCGCTTGCGCGACCTGCAGCGCCACCAGCCAAATCTGCTGCCAGTGGCGCGGCGCTGGATGGCGCAGGGACGAGGTTGCGCGGTGCTGCTGCATCGCTTGCGGAACATATGGAGCGTAGTCTAGGCATTCCGACAGCGACAAGCTTTCGCACCGTCGAGGTTGGCGCACTTGACGCTCGCCGCCGCGAACTGAACGCAGCACTGCGCGCGGCTGGCCGCAGCGAAAAGATTTCGTTCACGCACATTATCGCTTACGCAATCGCCCAGGCAGCCAAGACCGTTCCCGTAATGGCCACAAGCTTCCGACGCAGCGCAGATGGACCAGAACGCGTCGAGCGAGGCGTTCAGTTAGGCTTAGCTGTCGACGTCAAGCGAAACGACGGCTCACGCATTCTTGTCGTGCCTGTCCTGCGTGACGCAGACAAACTTGATTTCGCGGCCTTTGTGCGCGCGTACGAAAAACTCGTCGAAAAAGCTCGTGCCAGCACGCTCCAGCCTGGCGACATGGCGGGCGCCACGCTAACGCTGACAAATCCCGGCGGCATCGGCACTGTCGCCTCGGTGCCGCGCCTTATGGAAGGCCAAGGCACGATCATTGCCACTGGAGCGATAGGCTATCCCGCCGGGCTGATGTCGCTACCCGAAGCGACCACGCGTAGCCTCGGGATCTCCAAAGTAATGACGCTGACGAGCACATACGACCACCGCATCATCCAAGGCGCGCAATCGGGCGAATTCCTCCGGCGCATCGATCAGCTGCTTGCGGGCAACGACGGTTTTTACGAATCGATTTTTTCCTCGCTTGCACTTGCGCCGCCACCTGAGCTTCCCAAGGCGGAAGCACCTCCACCGTCGGTCTTAGCGCAAACCGGTTCAACTGCTGACATCGCTCGTGCCGCTGCGGCAGGCATGGGCCTCGTAGTGCGTTATCGCGTCCATGGCGTTAATGCTGCTCGCTTGGATCCGCTCAGCGATGCAACCCCATTTGACTCGGCTCTTGAGCCATCGAGTCTGGGCCTTGACCATGCGACGATGGAACGCGTTCCCGCAAGCGTGCTGCGGGTTTACGCGCCGGGCGAAACACTCGCCGATGTGCTCAATCGCCTGCGCGACACATATTGTTCGACGATCGCATACGAAGTTGAACACATCAGCAACCACGAGCAGCGTTCGTGGCTGCGCAAGCAAATTGAATCTGGCGCACACCGCCAACCGCTCTCCCGCGAACGCAAACTGCAATTGCTTGAACGTCTGACGCGCGTCGAATCATTCGAACGCTACTTACGCAAAGCGTTCCTCGGTCAAAAGACCTTCTCGATCGAAGGCCTTGATACTATGGTTCCGATGCTCGAAGAGATGCTCCACATGCTCGCCGATGAGGGCACTGCTGAAGTGCGCTTGGGAATGGCCCACCGCGGAAGGCTGGCGGTCATTACGCACGTGGTCGACCGACCTTATGAAGAAGTGTTACTCGAATTCGAACAAGCACAAGAACGCGGCTTAGTGCATCGCGAAGGCGACGTGACCGGCGATGTCAAGTACCACCAAGGAGCCGCCGGAGTTTACGAAACTGAGAACGGCAAGCAGATCCGGGTCGTGCTTGCAAACAATCCCAGTCACCTTGAAGCAGTGGACCCCGTTGTCGAAGGACAAACGCGCGCGGTGCAAACCGATCGCAGCGAAAATATCGCCAGACTCGACTTTGCGCGCGCGGCTGCAATTCTCATCCATGGTGACGCGGCCTTCGTTGGTCAAGGTGTGGTGGCCGAAGTTTTTAACATGCAAAGCCTGGCTGGATACACCACGGGCGGCACGCTGCACATCATCTCCAATAACCAAATTGGCTTTACCACGCTGCCTTCGCAAGGCAGGTCGACCCGTTATGCGAGCGACTTGGCAAAAGGCTTTGACGTTCCGATCATTCACGTCAACGCAGACGACTTGGAAGCGGCGATCGCCGCGGTCCACTTAGCGGTCGAATACAGGAAGAAATTCCACCGCGATGCGGTTATCGATCTCATTGGCTATCGCCGCTTCGGGCACAACGAAGCAGACGAGCCGGCGTACACGCAACCCGAGATGTACGAGAAGATCGCCAAGCACCCAACCGCGCGAGAGATTTTTGCTCGTCAACTCGTCGAAGAGGGAACGCTGAGCGAAGCTGAGGCAAATGCGAGTCTCGAGCGCGCGCAGGCTCGCGTCGCCGAGGCTCATGCTGCCATCAAGGCGCGTACGATCAACGGCGCACAACAAGAACAAAAAACAAAATCCGCCGAGCCCGCTGAACGCGCCGCAATCGACACTCGCGTGACTGCGGACACGCTGCGTAGCTTAAACCAACAATTACTAACCGTACCCGCCGGTTTTACCATTCATCCTAAACTCGCGCGCCAGCTCGAGCGACGAACGCAAGCATTGGATCCCAAGGGTGAGATCGATTGGGGACTAGGCGAGGCGCTCGCATTTGCGAGTTTGCTTGGCGAGGAAATTCCAATTCGGGTTACCGGCCAAGATACCGAGCGAGGTACCTTTAGCCACCGTCATCTTGTCTTGCATGATGCTAAGTCGGGGGCGTCGTGGATTCCGATGCAACATCTCAAAAGCGCGAAAGCATCCTTTGAGATTTACAACAGCCCGCTTTCCGAATACAGCGTCATGGGATTTGAGTACGGCTATAGCGCCGAGGCGCCGAATGCACTCGTGCTCTGGGAGGCACAATTCGGCGACTTCAGCAACGGCGGACAGATCATCATCGACCAGTTCATCGCCGCTGGGCGCGCAAAGTGGCAACAGACTTCGCGGCTGACGCTACTGCTGCCGCACGCATATGAGGGCGCTGGACCCGAGCTCTCAAGTGCGCGCCTTGAGCGTTTCTTGCAGCTGGCTGCTCAAGACAATTTCCGAATCGCCAACCCGACAACGCCGGCGCAATACTTTCATTTGTTGCGCGACCAGGCCAAAAACAATCGACCTCGTCCGCTCGTCATTATGACGCCCAAGAGCCTTTTGCGTCTGCATGCTGCAAGTTCGCACGTGGAAGATTTCACCGAAGGCGCTTTTGCGGTGTTGCTCGACGACCCGCAGGTTAGTGACCGGCGCGCTATCAAGCGGGTCGCCTTGTGCAGCGGCAAGATCTACTATGACCTGGTCGCCGATCCCAAACGCAAGGATGCTTCTGATCTGGCTATCGTGCGTGTCGAATTGCTCGAACCGTTCCCATTCGAGCAAGTGATTGCACTCATCGCTTCTTACCCCAACGCCAAGCGCGTCACGTGGGTTCAAGAAGAACCCAAGAACATGGGAGCGCGGGCATTTGTGTCGCGGCGCATTCGCGAGAAATTGACTCCTCAAGGCATTCTCTTTGATTATGTTGGCCGAGCCGACCGCGCTAGCCCAAGTGAAGGCTATGCGGGCGCGCATGCCGTCGAACAGGAACGGGTGGTCAACGAGCTGCTCAGCGGCGAGCGTAAGGACATCGGATGAACCAACGTGTGGTTGTTCTCGGCGGCGGCCCAGCCGGGGATGTCGCGGCGCTTCGCGCTGCGCAACTCGGTGCGCGCACGACGCTCATTGAACGCGCGCAACTTGGCGGCACGTGTCTGAATTGGGGCTGCATTCCGACAAAGTCGCTGCTTGCGGGCGCCGATCTGCTACGACGCATGCGGCGCGCTTCTGAATTCGGCATTGAAATCAGCGAGCCAAAGATCAACTTTTTGCGTATGATGGACCGTAAGGAAGAGATCGTTACGAAGCAGCGCAACGGCGTTGAAGCCGCCGCAAAACGCAAGAAGGTGGAAATCGTACGAGGCCAGGGCGTCATCGATGGCGATGCGGTAGTCGTCGGCGACCAACGCTACGAGTATGACGTCTTGATTGTCGCGGTTGGCACCGAGCCATCCGATCTGCCGGGCATCGACATGAAGCACCCCAATGTCTTAACCTCTAACGGCGTGCTGCGCCTGAGGACCTTGCCGCGAAGCTTGATCGTTCTCGGCGGAGGCGTTATCGGCTGCGAATACGCCAGCTTTTTTGCCACACTCGGCACGAAAATTACGATGGTCGAAATCTTGCCGCGCATTTTGAGCCTGCTCGACGAGCGTGCTTCTTCGTATTTTCAAAAGTTTCTCGAGAAAGACGGCGTGATCGTGATGCCGTCGCATAAGCTCGATGCGATCGTCAACTACGGCAAAGACAATGGTAACCTCACTGCGCGACTCGACGACGGCACGCTGCTATACGCTGATAAGTTACTTGTTTCAGTTGGAAGGACACCGCAGACACGGGGGATTGGGCTCGAGCAGGCGGGTGTGCGCATCGACCAACGAGGCTTCATCGAGCATGACGATTTCCTGCGCACGGCAAACCCAAAGATTTATGCTATTGGCGACAGTGCCGGCGGCTTGCAGCTCGCACACAAAGCTTCCGCCGAAGGTCACCTCGCTGTCGAAAACGCGCTCGGTCATCACCCTCACGCGATGGATTGGTCGGTTATTCCCAGTTGCATCTACACCTATCCGGAAATCGCAAGTATTGGACTGCACGCCGATGCCGCAAAGGCCGCCGGCTTTGAAGTGAAACTCGGACAGTCGCGTTTCATTGGATCGGGCAAGGCGCTGGGGGAGGGTGAGTCCGACGGTTACGCGCAGATCGTTGCCGATGCCAAGACCGGCAGAATCCTTGGCGCGACGATAATTGGGATCCATGCGGTCGAACTCATCCACGAGATTGCGGTGGCTATGGCCGATGCGCTGACGATGGATGAACTTGGCTCGATCATTCATGCCCATCCGACGGTGAGCGAAAGTGTGATGGACGCCGCCCAGGCGGGTGAGGGCGTCGCTCCCTACCTCTCTTAGCAACGCCGGTCTGTGCAAGTACTCTCAAGCCCGGTGTCGTATCTTCATGACAACCCTCGGTGTATGTTAATAACCAAGGAGCGCTTCATGTGCTGGCGTCCTCTCGTCATTTGTTTATGCCTACTCTGCGCAGTCGTCGGTTGCACGACGAAAAAAACCATTGTCACGAGCGAGGGCACGACGACCGTCGAAACCAACCGGCTGCATAACACGATCAAACTCTCAAGCGAGCGCGGAACAGCTATCATCGGCCGCGGTGCGGTCGACCCGAAGGCGCTGGGCCTTCCTTTATATCCGGGCGCCATCGCAAGACAGACAGGCGCGATGGTAACGCACACCAAGGTTGGATCCTCGTCAGTTGTGTCGTTAACGACCAAGGATCCATTTGATTCAGTCTATCAGTGGTATAAAAAGCAAATGCCTGCGGGCAGCGAGCAGACGCACATGCAGCTATCCGATGGTTCAGTAGCGTCGTTTCTTTCCGGAAAGCTCGGCGATCCCGATCAAAAGAGTGTCGTGATAACGCAAAATAAAGACACGACGACGATAATGCTTACGCACACCTCCACGAAGAAAGTGTAGGGTTAATTGCGGCCGGCGGCAGCCGGTTTCTTTTGCTCGGTCTTCTTTTCCGATTCTTTCTTAACAAAAAAGATTTCACCGGATTGCACGTCCGCCTCAACCGTATCGCCGCTCGTAAAATCACCGTTGAGGATGCGCATGGCGAGCGGGTCGACAATTTCCTTTTGAATGGTGCGCTTGAGAGGACGCGCTCCGTACACCGGGTCAAAGCCACGGTTTGCTAAGTATTCCTTTGTGGCGTCGCTGAGCTCGAGCTTGACGCCGCGCTCCGCGAGACGCTTGGTCAGTCCACGCACCTGAATGTCAACGATACGTTTGAGGTCAGAGAGTGTCAAGCTCTTGAAAATGATGATCTCGTCGATGCGATTGAGAAATTCCGGCCTGAATTGGCGGCGCAATGCTTCCATTACTTCGCCGCGCACCTTCTCCTCGTTGCCGGCGTATTCGGTTATTGCCGTCGATCCAACGTTGCTCGTCATGATGAGCACCGTGTTTTTGAAATCGACGGTGCGGCCTTGACCATCGGTCAGCCGACCGTCTTCAAGAATCTGCAGCATGACATTGAAGACATCGGGGTGTGCTTTTTCGATTTCATCAAAGAGGATCACGGCGTACGGGCGGCGCCGAACGGCTTCGGTCAGCTGCCCGCCTTCTTCATAGCCGACGTAACCTGGAGGCGCTCCGATCAGACGCGCGACGCTATGTTTTTCCATGTACTCCGACATGTCGATGCGAATCATGGCGCGCTCGTCGTCAAACAGAAACTCAGCGAGCGCTCGAGCGAGTTCCGTCTTGCCGACCCCCGTTGGCCCTAAGAAGATAAACGAACCCAGCGGCCGATTTGGATCTTGCAACCCCGCCCGCGCACGGCGAACGGCTGCAGCCACAGCGCGAACGGCATCCTCTTGGCCCACCACGCGAACGTGCAGGCGCTCCTCCATCTTGAGAAGCTTTTGCACTTCACCTTCGAGCAGCTTGGTAACCGGAATGCGCGTCCATTTTGCGACGACCTCGGCTATATCGTGCTCGTCAACCTCATCTTTGAAAAGTTTGTTCCCCGCTGCTGGTGCAACGCGATTTTCGATGTCGTCAACTTTCTTTTGAAGTTCGGGCAGCGCTTGATATTTTAGCTGAGAGATCTCTGCCCAGTCCACGTTCGGCTCGTAGCCTTGTTCAGCGCGCGTAATGCGCTCTTTCAGCGATTCAATTTGCTCTTTGAGGTGGCTCGAGTCTTTGACGGCATTTTTCTCCGCTTCCCACAACGCACGCAACCTAGTCACTTCAGCTTCGAGCTCAGCGATTTCTTTGTCGATCTTGCCGAGACGCTGGCGGGAACCCGTGTCTTGCTCTTTGCGCAGCGCTTCTCGTTCGATTTTGAGCTGATTGAGGCGGCGCTCTACTTCGTCAAGTTCGACTGGGCGCGAGTCCATCTCCATACGTATTTTGGAGGCGGCTTCATCCACAAGGTCGATCGCTTTGTCTGGTAAGAAGCGGTCGCTGATATAACGATTCGAGAGAACCGCGGCAGCGACGAGCGCAGAATCTTTGATGCGCACGTGGTGATGAGTTTCATAACGCTCGCGCAAACCCCGCAGAATTGAGATGGTGTCCTCAACCGTCGGCTCGCTCACCATTACAGGTTGAAAGCGCCGTTCGAGCGCTGCATCTTTTTCTATGTATTTGCGATATTCGTTTAATGTGGTCGCGCCAATGGTGTGAAGTTCGCCACGCGCGAGCATAGGCTTGAGAAGATTGGATGCGTCCATTGAGCCTTCGGCTGCGCCTGCGCCGACGACCGTATGCAGCTCGTCGATAAAGAGGACAATCTCGCCTTGACTCTGTCCGATTTCTTTGAGCACGGCTTTGAGCCGATCTTCAAACTCTCCGCGATATTTCGCCCCCGCGATAAGGGCGCCCAAGTCAAGTGCAATGATGCGCCGGTTCTTCAGCCCTTCTGGCACGTCACCGCGCACGATACGGTGTGCCAGCCCTTCAACGATTGCAGTCTTGCCGACGCCGGGCTCACCTATGAGCACTGGATTGTTCTTTGTGCGGCGCGAGAGTACTTGAACCACGCGCCGAATCTCTTCGTCCCGGCCGATGACCGGGTCTATTTTGTTCTGCCGCGCCAGCGCGGTGAGATCTCTTCCATAGCGTTCGAGCGATTGATACTTCTGTTCTGGGTTTTGGTCGGTCACCCGCTGAGCGCCGCGTACGGTCGTTAAGGCGCGCAAAATGTTATCGCGCGTAGCCCCGGCTCCGTTTAGCAACGTGGAAGCTTCGGAACGCCCTTTCGTATCTGCGATAGCCAGCAACAGGTGTTCGGTCGATATATAATCGTCTTTGAAGTTTTGGGCTTCTTGCGCCGCCCTGGCCAAGATGTCACGAAGGTCTCGTCCCATCGATGGCTCACTTGCGCCGTAAACTCGCGATCGCTTGGCCAAGAGCTCGGTGAGCTGTCGCTGAAGCGAGCGCACATCGATGCCCAACTGACGCAATACGGCATCCGGAACGCCTTCTTCATCCTCCAACAGCGCAGACAAAAGATGCTCCGCATCGATTTCGCTCGCACTGTGTTCGCGCGCGATGCTTTGTGCCCGCACGATAGCCTGCTGCGCTTTTTCCGTCAGCTTATTGAAATTGTCCATGCGGCCTCCGACCGAACAATGACCTAGTTTCTGCTAGTTCGCGCCACCCGAATCGAATCTTGCCGCACCTAGACAAGCGCATCCACGAGCGTGAAGGCTCCAAGTTGGAGCGGCTTGACCGATGCCGCCCGCGTGTTCGCATTGACAGCAAAGTCACCATCGAGGTAGTATGAGCGCCAAGTCAGGTCGGCGTCGAACGGAGAACCCTATGCGGCATTTCCTAACGGCGTTTTTGATCTTTTGTGCGTGCAGCGCGCTTGTTCACACAAGAGCGAACGCCGCTCCCACGATTCCGACTGCGCTTGCGCAGGTCACTGCCTTTCGCGGACATGTTGTTTACAGCATTCACCCGGCCGACGATCGCTCGCAAGCGGTTGAGGGCAGTCTTGTGGTTACTCCGACAGGCTGGACCTTGGAGGAGGCAAAGCCGGGGGTGTTACTTCACCTCTCGGGTGCTCAGTCATGGATTCGCTCAGGCGACACAACCGACGTGTTTGATGACCCCTTCGACGTGGATGCACTACAGAATTCGTGGGCCGCGTTGCTTGGCAGTGCAGCCGGTGCATCGCTGCAACCCAGCGCCGCCGGCTCGTCGTGGACGACGAGTTTCAAAGCTCGCATCTACCTAAACGCAGAGCAAACTGATGTCACCGGCGTTGTCGATGACAAAGCTGCGGATCAAGTGTCGTTTGCTTACAGTGACTGGCAGACCGTCAATGGACTGCGATTGCCAAATTCGATCGTGCGTCTGCGCGGCGGTGTGAGCGATGCGGCTTTCGTGGTTGACCGTTACGAGGTCACCTGGGTTCATTCGAATCCGTCAGATGTAGCGGTTCAAAACAGGCCGGCTGGGAGCGCTGCCAAGACAGACATCTCGCCGCGACAAATCGCTTCGCCCGCGCCCGGCACGTGGTTACGCTTCTCATTTCTTTTTGCGCTGCTGGCAGCGTGTCTTGGGTTTGTAGCCTGGCTGTATCGCGACGCCCTCACCGACCGGCTAGCCAACAAACTCGTCCGCGACCCGCGCGCGTGGCGGTACGAAGGTACTGACTATTTTGTTTCGCCCGACGGCGTGTTGTTCTTTAGCGGAAATCCATATCGAGTTGGGCCTAACTTTTATAACCGCGCGGTAACCGTGCAATCTTCGCCACTGTTTATTCGCATCAGTGCCAAGGAAGTTCCGCGCGTGTTGGTTCTTGCACGCAAGTTTGCTTTTGCGAAACGCAACGGTGCCTTCTCCAAACGTTATGCGCGAGGGTTCAGCCTAGTTGAAGCTATGGCGGCCACCTTGCTGCTGGCAACGGTTGTTGTCGGCAGCGTAGTACCAGCACTGATCGTGCTTGCACGCGCCGATCGTTTGGCTGCAGAGCACGAAGCCGCTGTTCAAATCGCGCGCAATGCGCTGGCGGATGAGGAGGCGATGCTCGCCTATGGCAGCAGTATCACTGATGGCTCTGCGGTATCACATATCGATGGAATGGGGGTCACGACAACAGTAGCAACGGCCGCGCCAGGTCTGTACAGCGTCAGCGTGATGGTCGCGGATTCGTCAGGGTCAATTTTGGCTCGCCTCGTTACCGAGGTCGGACCGCCGGTTTTGCCGCCAGGCGGCCCCACACCCGGGCCAAGCTCGACACCGGGTCGATCGTGATCACGGGCTTGCTACGAGCTTTAGAGAAATCCCGCGGCATTGCGCTGATCACAGCTCTGCTCGCGGTTGTGCTTTTGATGACGCTGCTTACGGTTCTCGTGGGCGTAGGTACAACCAGGTTGCGAAAAACTAGTGAAGACATGCGCTCAGTTCAAGCGCTTGCGGCAGCTGATGCCGGAACAGCCTGGGTTCGTGCGTTGCTGGCGCAAGAATCGGGGGATCTCTCCAGCGTTATGGCGGATCTTGGGAAGGCACATAGCGTGACGACGATTGCCATCGATAGCGATACATCCGCACAAGTGCTCGTCAGTCTCCAGTTGCCCGCACCAACCTCTCACGCCGATCACGTCGACGTCAATCTGCAAGAAAATCCTGGCATTCTCGAAACGCCGCTGCAAGTTGTGTCCACAGCGACGGTAAGTTCTTCAGGACAAGTGGTCGCCACGCGCACTGTGACCACGTTGCTGCGAACGTTTCTTCACCCAGCTCCTTACTCAGAGATCGTCGGCATTATCGACAATGCTGGGCCGTCGTCTGTGTTTAGTCCTGGTGATCCGGCTGGGCAAGTCGGCTCGGCGGCCACCACCGACTTGCGAATTCAAGCAACAAGCGAGACGAAGACAGGACCTGTACCTGCAAATCGCTTCCGTACTGATTCGTGGTACGACGGAAACAGCGGGTCGCCCGGACTGCTCCCTTGAGCTCCCGCGCCGTCTCGACGCTTGAGCTGTTAACGGTCGTTGCCGTAATGGTCGTTCTAGCGGCTTTGGTCGTCATACCAACGTATCGAGCATATACCGGCGCGCGCGCTCCGACAGATGCAGCGACGACGTTAGCCGAGGACATCGCGCTGCTGGAGCGTGCCGCGCAAAA
>JBPYDX010000083.1:0-4313 GCA_051986115.1 Candidatus Eremiobacteraceae bacterium | reverse complement strand
GGAGGATTGGTTTGAAACGCTTATACATCTCGCTCGTCGCCGCAGCTAGCTTCGCCTGCTCAGGAATTGCACCGAGTCTGGCCGATGGCATCGCTCCTGCGCATCATTCTGGAACGCTCACGTGGATAACATCCGGAACACAGCTTGTCCAGGACTTCGGCAGCCCACCGTCTGGAGAGATCCCAATTCTCTTCAACGATCGTCACGTCTACGCAAATCCAGACACGTTACGCCGAGGCCGCGTCTTAGCTGCGCTGGTTAAAAACGGTACGCTCATGGTTCCCCTGCGTAGCATGTTCGAACAGATGGGTGCCACAGTTTCCTATGACGCCGCGAGCAAGTCAGTCAAAGCGATAAAACCCGGCTCGCAAGTTCAAGTCATGCTCGGTAAGAATGAAGTGCTGATCAATGGTGAATCTCGTCCGTTGGACGTGCCGCCGATGATGTACAAGGGCGTGATTGTCGTACCAATCCGCGTTATCAGCGAAGCACTTGGTGCGTACGTGCAGTGGGTGCCCGAACAACGTCTGGCGGTGGTGCGCTATGTACCGCCGACGCCTGTGCCGACACCGCCACCTCCGCCGCCGACTGCGGCGCCAACGCCCTCGCCGACGCCCGTGCCGACGCAGCGCCCACTACTGGGATGGATTCAAGGAGGCTTGACGTCAAGTCGGGTGTACAATGAGTTCGCACCGGGCATGCATTCACGCAATGGAGCCTTCGTAGCTGAAGGCGGATTGCTGTTCGGCCCGATCATGATCGCAAGCGCGGTACGGTCGGATAAGTATCCGACGACGACGAACGGTGTCAGTCCCACTGGACAGGCGCTGACTGTGTTCAACACAATCGATGGCGGAACGGCGGCGACGAACCAGTTTAGCGCGCGACAATTCAACTGGGATGGCCGCTTAGGCTTCGAAATCGCAAAGCCGCATATCTATATCGCAGGTGCTTACGTGAACGCTTGGACCAACTATGGTTATCCTAGGCTCACTGGAGGCGGCTTCGGACTTGAGAAGGTGGCAGACCCGACGGCGATCAGCTTTTACGGATCGTTCTACTACTACCCCAATATTAAGGGTTCGTACACGGTCGTTCAGCCCGGTAGTCCCAATGCCGGAAACAAATATTACCAACAATACCAACTT
The DNA here is from genome assembly GCA_051986115.1 of Candidatus Eremiobacteraceae bacterium. Classification (GTDB taxonomy): domain Bacteria; phylum Vulcanimicrobiota; class Vulcanimicrobiia; order Eremiobacterales; family Eremiobacteraceae; genus JAFANK01. The sequence continues at coordinate 3,165 of JBPYDX010000083.1, read as the reverse complement.
TACAAGTACGATGTTGGTATTACGGTTGGCAAGCTGTTTTACGGTCTCGTCGGCTACAACGGCGATCGTTTCACCGTCAAGCAAAATGCGCCGCTATCACAAACCCACGCGGGTCCCTACCTCGGTCTTGGTTATCGCTTCTTTTAGACAACGCGAGCCCTGACGCCAGAGAAGCCCGGTTGCACAGCCGGGCTTCTTTTATTAGACGTATCTCATCGGCGGTTCTGTTTGGTAATCCACGCGGGCTTGGGACTACGTAACAACCGGCCGCGTCCAGTCAGCTCGACCTGTGTGTTCGGTGACGCAACCACAAACGAGCCTTCATCGTCGACTGTGTAGACCGCCTTTTTGCCGCTTAGTGCGACGCTACGCGCTTTGGCATAACCGACGGGATCGGGCGGGAATAAGTATCGTCCGATGTGCAGCACCGTCACGTTAAAGAAAAGCGCCATGACGATGGAACAGCCAAATGCCCATCGCGCAAGCTTTGGGCGCCGAGCGATGGCAATTGCTGCGCCGATCGTAATGAGCGTGACGAGCGGCACGGTCCAATGCGATCCGGTTCGCGTTAACGGATATGCCCAAGCGCCGTTAAGCGTAATCTCGGCGACCAACGGTGCGGCGAGTGCAATCCGCCATCCCAACGTCAAAGGAGCAAACGCAAAAGGCGCGAGCACTTCTGCGAATGCGGCCAAGTCTTGCGCCCAATGTGAGTCGCGCAGTCCATATTGAGGACTTGCCGAGCTGTAACCGGTTGCATGCAGCACACTGTAGTAGACAAGGCCATTGACCAACGCTAAGAGCGTTAGCGCGATGCCCAGGCGCCGATCGTACCAGATTGCTCCCGCAATTCCGAACCACGCCAAGAACCATATTTGGTCCTCTTTGATACCCATGAGCAGCTGCGCAAGCACGAGCGTCCACACAAGCGACCGCCTCGAGACGGCGAGTGCCAGTGAAAACGCAAGTAGCGGCACAAACACATTTTCGGAAAAGTCCATGTATGCCCAGCCTTGCGCCGAGGGCATGAAGAGATAACAAAGCGCGACGAGTTGCGCCGGTGCAGCCGCTAGGCCGAGGCTGCGCGCGAAGAAGTATAATGGAATCGCTGCGAGGCCAATAGCGACGACCTGAATAACAATCAGCGTTTCCGGACGTGGGAACACTGCCACCGCGGGCGTAAGGGCAAGCAATAGCCATGAGTCATGAACGCTGAGATGCGGCTGGCGCTCGACCCAATTAAATGTCGAACCGGTATGAGCGAAGTTGACCAGGCTTTGTAAAAAAATTCCAACGTCCATGCCATAGCGCAGCGCGTACAACTTGTTGAGGTCCAAGAAAATGTAGAGCCCGATGAAAATGGCTACTCCAAGGAGGACGTAGCGCATGTCATAGAGGGTCGAGCTTCGCACAGCAAGGCCGACCTTTGGCCGAGGGTTTGCGCGTGCCTGCCCGCGTGCATGACTCCCGCAAGACATGTTGAACGGGAGATACCGGAGGCTCGCGTTATGAAGCGCGCAACACATCTGTTAAGCTGCCTCGCAGCGACGATTATGGCGACCGGTTTTAGCGCAATTGCTGCTCCGGATGCAGTTTCAACTTCTCAGCCGCAAGCTCAGACGACTCCGGCCGGCGCCCAGGCACCAAGCAGCACACCTGGTTCGGCGGCGACCATGCCGCCGGCGCTGAAGCTCGACCAACTTATGGAAAAGTATGTGAACGCTGTTGGCGGTCGCGAACTTTTGCGCAAGATCAGCACGACGGTTTCGGTATCAACATTTTCAGTCGCTGATCGCACGATCACGGTTACGACGACGGTAAAAGCACCGTTTTATTTCCTTCAGGCCATTGCAGTCCAGGGCTCAAATGAATCGCTTGGGTCGGTTGGTTTTGACGGCAAAACTGCGTGGAGCCAGGATCCAGGCGGCGCGGTCACGACGCTCACCGGTCAAAAGCGTGCCGAAGTAATTGCCGATGCCGTAGGCGCCAACAATTCGGAAATCTTTCCGGAGCGCTGGCCAACAACTGTCGCGCTCAAACCATCCGAAATCATTGGTGGATCGGCCTACTACGTCATAGCCATTCAACCTCAAGGTGGCATCCCACACGACATCTTGCTCGATCCGCAAACCTTCCGCCCGATCATTGACCGCACGCTCGAACCAGGCGAACAAAGTGTCTCGATTGTGACGCGTTTTGGTAAGGGCCCGTTGGGAGAGCTGATTCCTATGGTTGGCACGACCACGAGCTCGACGTTTCCGACCACAACCTCAACCACGCGTTCAGTTCATGACAATGTGACCGTACCGAACTCGAAGTTTGCGCCGCCGCTCGGCAAGGCTACAGAATCAGCCTAGAGGTTCAAAGCGCTAACAGTTCGTAAAACGCCTTTGTGAACGCTCAAAACGACCTTGCCGCGCGACGCCATACAGCCGCGCATCTACTCGCACACGCCGTCGTCGATCTCTTTGGTAGCGACGTAAAGCTCGCCATTGGCCCTGCAATCGAGAACGGCTTCTATTACGATTTCCTCAAAGACACGCCATTTGTACCTGAGGACTTGGCGCGCATCGAAGCGCGCATGCAAGAACTCATTGCGTCCAACTTGCCGATGAAGGGGCAGCCTATCGAACGCGCGGCAGCCGAAGCGTATTATCAAGAACGGCACCAACCATTTAAACTCGACATCCTTCACGGCATACCCAACGGCGAAGCGCTCTCCATGTACACGATCGGCACCTTTACCGACTTGTGTCGCGGCGGACACGTTGATTCAAGCAAAGACGTCGGTGCGGTAAAGCTGCTTTCGATCGCAGGCGCATACTGGCGGGGCGATGAGCACAATCCGATGCTGCAACGGATCTACGGCACCGCCGTTGCATCGCAAGCAGAACTTGACGCTTACCTCAAGCAACTCGAGGAAGCCGAAAAGCGTGACCATCGCAGGCTCGGGCGCGAGCTCGATCTCTTCTCGATCGAACAGGATGCAGGTCCCGGACTCATTTTTTGGCACCCTAAGGGTGGCCGGGTGCGCGACGTCATCGAAAATTTCATTCGCGGTGAGCTGCGCCGGCGCGGTTACGAACCCGTGAATACGCCCCATGTCGTACGGGAGCGTCTCTTCCAAACCTCAGGCCACCTCCAGTCGTTCGCCGAGAGTATGTT
>JBPYDX010000082.1:0-2797 GCA_051986115.1 Candidatus Eremiobacteraceae bacterium | reverse complement strand
GGCAGATAATCGAGGATCTCACGAACGCCAACCGTCGAGATGGCGCTATTAGGAACTTCTATGCCGACTGCTGCTTTGCCGGGGATGGGCGCTTCGATGCGGATGCTTTGCGCCGCTAACGCGAGCTGAATGTTGTCGGCTAGGGAGCGAATAGCACTAACTTTAACGCCTTTGCCCGGCGTAATCTCGTAGCGCGTTACGCTTGGGCCCCGCTCGATGTGCGTGACTTTACCGGTAACGCCGAACGAAGCGAGCGTTTCTTCCAAAAGTACGGCGGCGCTTGCCTCATCGTGCACTCGCTTTTCGGGAGGGTTGAAAAGTGCGAAGTCGGGCAGCCTATACTCTCCGGGCGCGAGTGTCTTGCGCTCGGCTGCGGGCGTTACGCGCTTGGGCTCTTGTTTGCTCTCGACTTGTATCGGTACCACAGCGCGCATTGGCTCGACTTGTGCGGGTATTATCTGCGCCTGCAGCGGCGTTGTCGTCGGCTCAGGTTGTTCCGGCTCTTCGACTTCCGCACGAACGCTATTGGTATTAATGTAGCCTGGCGGCTCGACCAATGGAATTTCTGGCGCTTGCACCTGCGATGCCATCTTGGATGTGGCACGCTGCGCTTCGGCATCATGCTCTTCTTCGCGTTGCTCAAAAAGCGGGGTTAACGCTGACTTCGTGGCGTCGAAGGCAGATCTGGATGCGCGCCCAAGCTGCGAGAATGTTGCCTTGAGCGACAAGCCCGTCGGCACGACGACGCATGCCACCGCGCCGAAGGCGAAAACAATAATCGCGCCCAGCGACCCGAAGAGCCACGCGAACCCGTGCGCCACTGCGTTGCCGACGGCGCCACCATGAGCGCCCAAACCGAGCCACGCATCGAGCACGAGAAATTCACCCGCCGCACACAGGCTGAGCAGCATTAGTTTGTGCATCGCGTGTAACTCGAGGAAAACGATCACAGCGACAGCGGCAAGAAACGCGACCGCAAGCCAAGCGGCGCTGCCAAAGCCCGCGTGCAAACTGGCTGCGGCGAGAACCCCAAGCGAACCCGAGCGCCCGGCCGGCAAAATGAGCGCAAGCGCGAGCAACGCCGCAAGGGTAAAGAGCGCAATACCGATGATTTCGAGATTGAGCGTTAGGCCGGGCATGGGATCAATACGCCGCGATCGTGCAGCTTTTGTTTGCTTCATGCTCGCACAGGCGTTCGATAAGGGCGCCAGTTTCGCCTATTTCGTTTTGGGGTCCAGCGCGTCGCGCAAACCGTCACCTAAAAGGTTGAAACCCAGCACCGTCAGTGAAATCGCAAGCCCAGGAAAAAGTAGAGCCCAAGGTGCGTTGAGCCAGTAGTCGCGAGCATCGTTGAGCATCGAGCCCCACTCTGGTGTCGGCGGTTGAATGCCTAAGCCAAGGTACGATAGGCCGGCGGAATCCAGCTCGGCGGTTCCAATACCAAGCGTCGCTTGAACGAGCAGCGGCGCGGCGATATTCGGCAACACGTACTTTGCGAGCAGCGTCAATGAATTGTTGCCAATCGCCCTCCCCGCTTCGACGTACTCCGTTTCTTTGATGGCGAGCACCGACGACCTCGCGATGCGCGCGTACACCGGTATGGCAACAATGCCGATCGCCAGGAACAATTTAACGACGTCGCTTACGCGCTGGTCTAAGATGGCTGAGATTGCAATCGCCAAGATGATGGCTGGGAACGCGAGCATCACATCCATGAGGCCCATGAGGATCAAATCTAATTTCCCGCCCCAAAAGCCCGCAACCAGCCCCAAGATGGTGCCCACAGCCAGCGCGATACCTACCGATACGACTCCTATTTCAACTGAGAGACGCGCGCCGAAAATCAAGCGAGCAAAAATGTCGCGCCCTAGCTTGTCGGTCCCGGCAAGATGGTGGATCGTCGGCGCTAGCGTCGGGGCGGTTAGATTTTGCGCTATGGGGTCGACACTACCGGAGATTGTGGGCGCAAACGTCGCACACACTGCTAAGACAAAAATAATTCCCAGCCCGATGAGCGCGGATGGGCTCCTGCGAAAGCGGCGCCATGTGTCGTTCCACACCGAGCTGGGCGCATAGGTTTCATGCTCGATGTCATACGTCGAGCCGCCAAAACCTACAAATGAAGTATCAGCCACCTTTGATATCATCGGCAGCCGCGTTTGGCGCCTCTAGTTGCTACACTTCCATGACGACTGGCACAATCATCGGTCGCCGTTTGGTCCGGTCGTAGATAAATTTCTGCAAGCCTTTGTGCACATGCTCGCGGATCGCGGACCATTCCGTCAGACTTTGTTTTGCGCCAGACTCCATAATATTGGTAGCTTCGCGCTTGACTTCATCGAGTAAGCCATCGCTCTCAGGTCCTCCGTACGTAAAGCCGCGCGAGGTGATATCTGGCCCAGCAAGCACTTTTCCGTCTTCACTGTCGACCGTTACCGTCACGACGATCATGCCGTCACCTGAGAGATGACGCCGATCGCGCAATACAACGTTGCCCACATCGCCGACGCCCAAGCCATCAACATACACTGGCGCTCCGGAGATACTCCCGCCAAAACGCGCGCCCTCAGAAGTGATTTCAAGCGCGTCGCCATTTTCGGCGACGAAGATTCGCTCAGCCGGTAAGCCGATGCGTTCAGCAAGGCGAGCGTGCTGAACGAGCATGCGATATTCACCGTGAACCGGCAAGAAGTATTTTGGCTGCGTGAGATTGAGCATGAGAAGCAGCTCTTCTTGTCGTCCATGACCTGAAACGTGCGCCAAGCGTTGCTGCCCGTAAATTACGTTCACGCCGAGC
>JBPYDX010000081.1:0-6022 GCA_051986115.1 Candidatus Eremiobacteraceae bacterium | reverse complement strand
TGCTGTTGTTGCACGTGCCGACAATCAAGCCGCTTGACAAAGCTGCAATCGTCGACGCGGCGCGGGAAACTCGTTGCGTGCTCGCATGCGAAGAACACTCGATCTATGGCGGACTTGGCGGCGCTGTCGCCGAGCTCTTGAGCGAGGAGTTGCCGACGGTGGTGCGACGTGTTGGCCTGCGTGATGTTGATGGGGAAAGCGCACCAAACGACGCGCTTATAACCAAATATGGCCTTGGCCCAGCCGATATCGCTCGCGCCGCGCATGAGTTAATCGCATCGCTATGACCACGATTGCCGTCTTACCAGGAGACGGTATTGGGCCAGAGGTTACTCGAGCAGCTGTGCGCGTGCTGCAAGCTGTGCGAAGTGATGTCCAATGTGTCGAAGCCGACGTGGGAGCTGCTGCGTTGCGCGCAGGCCGCCCGCCATTACCCGACGAGACTCGAGCTCTGTGCGATCGCAGCGCCGCTATTTTGTTTGGCGCAGTTGGTTTACCGGAATTTGACGACAGGCCGCTCGCACAACGTCCGGAGAAAGCACTCTTCTCACTGCGCAGCGACTATGGCCTGTATGCAAACCTTCGACCCGTGCGCATGTTTGCGGGGCTCGAGCAGTGTTCGAGTTTACGACCGGAACTCGTTGAGGGTCTCGATCTCATCGTGGTCCGAGAGCTAACGGGTGGCATTTATTTCAGTCAGCCGAAAAAACAACATGTCGTGGACGGTGTTGAGGAAGCTGTCGATACCATGGCGTACAGCGCCTACGAAGTGCAGCGAATAGCGCGGGTTGCATTCGACCTTGCGACGCAACGGCGCAAGCACGTCACCTCCGTCGACAAATACAACATTCTTGAAACGTCAGGTCTTTGGCGGCGAGTTGTGCGCCGCGTGGCAGCCGAGTATCCCGATGTTACCGTGCGTCATCTATTAGTTGATAATGCGGCGATGCAACTTGTCCGCCGCCCAAATGATTTTGACGTTATCCTCACGGAGAACATGTTTGGCGACATCCTCTCTGATGAAGCGGCGATGCTCACGGGATCAATCGGTAACTTGCCGAGCGCGAGCCTTCGCGGCCTGCCGAGCGGGGACCGGGTCTTTGGGATGTACGAACCGATCAGCGGCACAGCGCCGGACATCGCGGGCCGAGGCATCGCCAACCCGACAGCCGCGATTTTATCTGCAGCGCTCCTACTTCGTTACAGTTTGGGCGACGACCAAAATGCGCGGCGAGTCGAAACCGCGGTTGAGAATGCATTTCGAAAAGGCGTTCGCACAGCCGACCTCGCAGGCAGCAATACCACGTCTTTAAGCACGGAAAGCTTTACGAACGTCGTGCTCGATTGCCTAGCCGCTACTTAATGGTAATTGACAGCGCGACTTTCTGTCCGCCATGCACGACACCGGACGCTGTAATTTTTGAACCGCGACGAATATTACCTACGCTGCCCGTTTCTCCGTGATACTCGATGACGGTTGTCGGTGTGATAACAACATCGACGGTTTGACCAGATGCATTGATATGCACGGTATTGCTCGCGTAGCTAACTGATTCTACGACGCCAGAGATATTGAAGTGCTGAACTTGAGCGACTTGTTGGTCATCTTGAGCAACAGTCTGCGCAACGCTATGCTCAACTCGTGCGACAAGTGCAAGAGCGAGCGCCATCATTATAACTGCGACCAAGCGAGGGAGTGGGCCCAAGCGTGCCGATCGTAAAATCATGTCAACTTGGTAACGCTTTCAAGCCTGGCTTTGTTTCGCCTGCTTGGTGGGCATGGATCACTTGAAGCCACCAAGCACGTATTGTGCGACGTCGTGAAGATCGCGCTGCGACAATTTCCATCTTGGCATAACTGGGTCAAGCTTTTCTCCGTCGTTATCAACACCCGTAGCGATCGCTCGCTCCAAAAGCGGCAGCGTGTAGGGGTGCTTTTGGTCGGCAACGAGCGCTTTGTGGCGCAGGTCAGCACTCACAGCTCCGTCGGCAAAATGCATTCCGCCCGAACCATCGGCTCGGTGACACGCAGCACACCGGTTAAAAAGTGGCGTGCTTTGCGCAACGATCTGCACGCCGTCTAGATCGCGACCAGTTTGAAAGATTGCTCGACCGTTTGCAAGCGAATTCCAGGGCGTCGCTGTGGGAGATGCAGACGCCGCAGGCGTAGCTTGTCGCTGCGAACATGCAACGAGTGCGACGCACACGAGAGCTAACGCAGAGCTCGTACGAAGCATAGTTACTCCCTTGCAGGATGTCGCAAAGAAAATTCCGCTCGAACGTTAGCTGCTGCGCCGGCGTGCTCGCGACCTCTGGCGCTCGGCTCGACGAGGCGCGGCGATTTTGCAAAGCGAATGGCTGAGAGATGCGTGGCGCGCCGTTGCCAGTCCGCCAACTAGGGAGCACGGGGGTCAACCCGACGATCGTCGGGTTGGGCGGAGAGGGGATTTTGCGAACCTTCGGCTACGACAGCCAGGCTCGCGACGTCATTCGCACGGCTTTGGATGAGGGTATCTCATACTTTGACTCCGCACGCGCCTATGCGGGCAGCGAGCAATATTATGGAAAGACGCTGGGCGCAGCGCGCAATACCATCTTCCTAACCTCCAAAGCGCACGACCGCACTGCGCGCGGCGCGAGTGCGATGCTTGACCAAACGCTGAGCAACATGCAGGTCTCGCATCTGGATCTTTGGCAGCTGCATGACCTGCGAACGTGGGAAGAGCTCGATCAGATTGCGGCTCCTGGCGGTGCCTATGAAGCATTCGTCGCGGCGAAACGCTCCGGCAAGACTCGATTTATTGGCGTTACCGGCCACTATGACACCGACGTCTTGCGGGCTGCAATTGAGCAACTCAAGTTTGATACCGTCTTGATACCGGTCAATCCGTGCGAACCAAACGAACAGTCATTTGCCGCGTGCGTCGGGAGACGTGCAATCGAGTTGGGAATGGGCGTTATTGGAATGAAGGTTTTTTCGCGTGGGCTGCTCACGAGTTTGCCGCAACCACCTGCGGTGCAAGAACTCGTCGATTACGCGCTAACTCAAGCGGTGCACATTATCATTATTGGGTGCGACGACCCGCAACAAGTGATCGATAATGCCCAAGCGGCTCGACGTTTTTCGCCGATGGCCGAATCGCAACAGCGCTCACTCGAAGAACGCCTGCGTCCCCGCGCGGACGAAATGCTGTATTATCGTCCACAGCCGATTGCTTAGAGGATAAAATCGATCCGGGGCACCGCGGGGATGTAGCCGGCATCTTGGGCTCGCTGCAAAAACAGCTCGATGCTGGCGCGGCCGTCTGGTCCAAGGTCAACAGTGCGGTCGTTGACATACATGCCGACAAACGTGTCAGCAGTTTCAGCCTTCATGCCCCGCGCGTAGCGTAGCGCCCATTCCAAGGCTTGTGGCCTGTGCGTCAAACCATATTCGATGCTTTCGCGCAAATGAAGCGACGCCTGTTGCTTGATGTCATTGGGCAACGCACGGCGAATGGCGTTGACTCCTAAAGGCAGCGGCAAACCAGTTTCCTCGTGCCACCAGCTGCCAAGATTGACGACGCTGTGCAGCCCTAAAGATCCATGCGTGAGTTGGCCTTCATGGATAAGCAAACCGTAATCAACTTCGCCAGCAGCAACCGATTGCATGATCGTATCGAAGGGCATTACTTTGGGGGTAAAGTCACCGATGCACAACCGAAGCGCTAAGTACGCGCTCGTCATCAAACCAGGCACGGCGATTTGTGCACCATCAAGATCCTGCACTCGCTCCGGTTTTCGCGCAACAACCATAGGGCCGTAGTTTTCACCGCCCATCGACGCGCCGTGATTGAGAATGGCATACTTGTCTGCAACGTATGCGTAGGCGTGCACCGAAATCGCGGTCGTGTCGAGTCTTCCTTCTTTAGCCCACTCGTTGAGCGTTTGGATATCTTGTAAGATGTGTTCGTACGTCAGCCCGCCGGTGTCAACGTGACCGCTTGCCAGCGCGTAAAACATAAATGCGTCGTCTGAATCAGGCGAGTGACCAAGCGTCAAGCGCTGCGTTGTTGTCGTCATGCGGCGCGGTTCGCGCAGGACTTAGGCTTACCCGCCGATAAGAGCGCTAAAAGTATGAATCCCCAAGAACAAAATCCAAACGGCGCCGCGGCGCAAGCGCCGGCGCCAACCGAAGCGCTCTCGGTCGAGCGCGTTCGAGAAGAACTCAAGAACGTCGTTGATCCCGAAATCGGCATTGACATGGTAAGTCTTGGCCTCATCTACGATATCAAAATTGAAGGTGGGGTCGTGTCTGTTTTGATGACCCTGACGTCGCCGGGTTGCCCAGTCGCTGGAATGTTTATCAACGCTGTGCACTCGGCTGTTGCGTCAATCCCAGGCGTTACCGATGCGAAGGTCGACCTCACGTTTGCCCCACCATGGGATCCCCGTACCATGGCGAGCGAAGATGCAAAAATGATGATGGGGATTTACTATTAACGACGGCGTCGCTGACGCCGTAGCTGTCCGGCATCTCACGAAGCGCTACAAAACGGTCACCGCAGTGGATGACCTTTCTTTTTCCGTGCCGCCTGGAGAGTTTTTTGGTTTTCTGGGTCCAAACGGCGCCGGCAAGACGACGACCATCAACGCGATCGTTGGTCTGGCAACGTTTCAGAGCGGTGCTATTTCCGTTTTTGGACACGACGTCGTTCAAGATTTTCGCCTCAGCCGCAAACTCATCGGTCTTTCTCCGCAAGAATTCAATTTCGATCGTTTCCTTTCGATCGAAGAGGTCTTGCTGTATCAGGCCGGCTATTACGGAATGCCGCTTGCACAAGCGAAACCTCGCGCCCGCGAACTGCTCGATCAGTTCGAACTGACCGACAAACGCCGCAATAACTATTTGGAGCTGTCAGGCGGCATGAAACGGCGCCTGTCGCTTGCCCGTGCACTCATCCATAGCCCACGACTTTTGATTTTAGACGAACCCACTGCCGGTATGGATGTTGAGCTGCGCCTCGAGCTGTGGGATTTTCTACGATCGATAAATGCGAGCGGTATGACGATCTTCATGACCTCCCACTATCTCGAAGAAGTTGAAATGTTGTGCAACCGCATCGGCATCGTCAACCACGGCAAACTCGTGGCGTTGGAGAACAAGTCGCAGCTTATTGCCCATCATGGAAAGGATTCGTTGCAAGAAGTTTTTCTCGAACTCGTAGGGCGCCGTACGCGTGGTTAACTACGTCGGCCTTGGCGCGCTCATTCGGCGCGAGCTCAAACGCACGTACATGGTGATCAATCAAGTCGTGTGGCCGCCCATTATTATAACGTTACTTTTTATCTTTATTTTTGGGTTGTCGCTCGGCTCCCGTATTCGAACGCTCGGCGGGGTGCCGTACGTTGAATTCCTTTTGCCCGGTCTTGTCATGCTGAATGTCATTTCGTCAAGCTACGATGAATCTTCATCGTCGCTCTTTCAACAGCGTTTTATGAACTCGATTCAGGAGCTGCTTATCGCGCCGCTTTCCTACGGGGAAATCGTCGTGGGATTTCTGACCGGATCGGTGTTGCGCGGACTTGTTATCGGGAATCTCGTCATGCTCATTGGATTGTTGATAGTGCGTACGGCGCCGCACGATCTGGTCGTGTATTTCTACTTCATGGTAGTGACGGCGTTGCTATTTTCCGCTTTCGGGATGATCGCAGGACTCTTAGGTAAGACCTGGGACAACCTCGCCATCTTCACGACGTTTGTTATTACGCCGCTTACCTATATCGGCGGTGTCTTTTCCCGTATTTCGCTGCTACCGCCGCTGCTCCGCAAAATCTCCCTGTTTAACCCAATGCTCTACATGATTGATGGGTTTCGCTATTCGTATACGGGTTCGGTTGACATCAGCCTCGGCGTCGATGCCCTGGTGGTCACTGTGCTGGCAATCAGCGCGCTCATCATTGCCTTCATGCTTACCAAACGAGGCGTGAACCTTAGAGTGTAGAGCGGTTGCTCGGGAAAGTGTTTTTAGCGGCGCGCCTG
>JBPYDX010000080.1:0-3033 GCA_051986115.1 Candidatus Eremiobacteraceae bacterium | reverse complement strand
CGTTAGAAGGAAATCATGCAACAATCGACTGTTAAAGCTAAGCCGCGTGAAGCCGGCGGAACGACTGCTGTCAAACGAGTCCGCAAACAAGGCGGCATTCCGGGCGTGGTGTACGGACGCACCTTTGGCGACCCGTTGCCGATCGTGCTCGATGCAAAAGATTTGCGCGCAGCGTTGCTCGGCCATGGCGGCAGTGCCGTGCTCAATCTTGAGATCGAAGGCCGCGGTTCAACACCTGCAATCGTCCACGAGCGTCAGCTCGACGTCGTAACGAAACGGCTCATCCATATCGACTTGCACGCCATTAGTCTTGACGAAGTGGTCGAAGCGCACGTGCCGCTCAAGCTTGTGGGCAGCGCGCCTGGCGTCAAGGAAGGCGGTATCTTAGATTTCGTCGTGCGCGAAGTGACGATCGAAGCCTTGCCGACCGATATTCCTGACCTCATCGAGGTCAACGTCAGTGAGCTCAACATGTTTGACAACATTCACGTGCGCGATCTGAGCGCACCCGCAAGTGTCAAGATCACTGACGATCCCGACGAAATCGTTGTTTCGATCTTGCCGCCGTCGAAGGTTGAGGAACCGGTCGCGGCTGCTGTTGCGGAGGCTCCGGCAGAACCCGAACTTATTGGCGAGAAGAAGCCGGCGCCCGAAGAGTCCGAAACGGAGTCCTAACACTGACGAGCGACGCGACCCGTCGAAGATCGCTCGTTGTGGGTCTTGGCAATCCGGGATCCGAATATAAGGCGACTCGCCACAACGTCGGCTTTCGTGTCGTGCAGCGGCTGGCCGAGCGCCTCGGTGTACGCACGTGGCGATCGAAGTACAGTGGCAAACTTGCGGAAGCGGCGTCGGTCGACGCCGTTTTGCTTTTGCCGCAAACGTATATGAACGACAGTGGCGAGAGCGTCGCCGCCTGCGCGCGGTTCTTCAAAATACTGGTCGAAGACATGCTGGTCGTCTGCGACGATATCAACCTGCCATTTGGAAAATTGCGCTTTCGCGCACGAGGCAGCGATGGTGGACACAATGGTCTGAAGTCTATCATTTTGACGCTCAACAGCGATGATTTTCCGAGGCTGCGAGTGGGCATTGGACGTAGCGGCGAGGATGCAGCCGATCACGTGCTTGGCACGTTTACAAAGGACGAGGAAGCGACGTTACCCGGTCTTATCGATCGTGCGGTTAGCGGTGTCGAAGTGTTCTTAGAATCTGGAACGCAAGCTGCCATCGCGGCGGTCAATAAATTTGGTGGCGTTGCAGAGGCTGCAGCGGAAACACGCGAGCATGCAACCGACGGCTGATAACCCAGGTCGTTTTATCATCCTAGCCGGCATCGTGCTGGTGGTGATTGGCGTCATCGTGAGCTTTGCACGAACGCTTCGCCTCGGCAGCTTGCCCGGTGATATCCACTGGACGGGACGCGGTTGGCAGGTCTGGATTCCGCTTGGAACCTCGATCTTGCTTTCTCTCATATTAACCTTGGTTGTTAATCTCTTTTTTAGGCGACGATAACTTTAGAGATGAGGGAAAACGTTTTCTAAGCATGGACTCGCTACGCGAACCAAACCTTGACGCGATGCCGACCGCCAAACCGTTTGTCGGGCGAGCGCTGGTGCTTCGTTTGGATCTGGCTGCACTTGCATCCACCCTCGCTACCGACTTAGTTTTTATGCGCAAGCTAGGGGTACAGCCTATCGTCGTGCACGATGTCGAACAGCACTCGTACGGGTCTAAGCTTGTTGGGCTCATCAACCGAGTGGGCGGCGATGCGGTTGGCATTGATGGTACTTCTGCAAGCACGCTCGTGCTAACAACGAATGAGGCTGGACACGGTGTCATTCGTAGCGTCAATCCGCAGTTGCTCACGTTGTTGTTGGAGCAAGGCTACATTCCGATTTTTAGCGCGCAGGGCACGTCGGTCTCAGGCGCGGCGTGGCCGCTCGATGCAGCTGACGCGGCTCGCGCGCTCGCGGCATCGGTTCACGCCGTGCGATTGCTGTTTCCAAGCGGCACCGGTGGCATCAGTGCGGGCGGCGACGGCATTATTGATGAGCTCACATCATCTGAAGCGTTGGCCTTAGCTGCCGGCGGCACGCTTTCGAACGACGATGCGAGTCAGCTCGCCGCCGCAGCTCTCAGCGTGCGCAGCGGCGTTGACGCAGCACAGCTGCTCGACCTGCGCACCGCACACGCTACGCTCGTCGAAATGCTCACTGCTCAGCATCTGGGAACCCAGATCGTTTCAAATATCGTTTTGGGTTAAGCGATGCGGCGGCTGCCTGGGTCGTCGATGGCGATGCCTTGCCTGCACAGCGGGCACGCATCTTGCGTATAATCGGTTAGTGCAAGCTCGAGAAGCGGCACTATGGGATACGGCAGCGCAACGTTGCCGCGTTTGACGATCGCGCCGATCGCGCACACGATCGCACCTTTGCTCTCGACAACTTCGCTGACTTCGCCGGCTGATTTCCCGGTTGTCATCACGTCTTCGACAATAACGACGCGCTCGCCGGGCAGTAATGAAAATCCACGGCGCAATGCGGGCACGCCCCCTTCTTTTTCAACAAAGATATCACGCGCTGCCAGATTTCGTGCGACAATGTAGCCGGGTATAACGCCGCCGACTGCTGCGGAGACGACAACCTGCGGTGCGAATGATGCGAGTTTGGCCGCCAAGGCCGCGCACACTACTTCTGCCGTCGGTGGGTCTTCGAAAATTCTAAACTTCTGGATAAAGCGATCGCTGTGCAGCCCGCTGGAAAGACGGAAGTGCCCGGAAAGCAGCGCGCCGCGCTTGGCGAGCAGCTCGAGCACTTGCTCCGAGGTCACGTAGCTCCGACCGATTTTGGCTTTATGTTCTCAGCCTCGGTGATTTCCGCGATGATTTTTTGCACCATAGCTCGCGGATCGGGCGCCTTGGTGATCGGCCTGCCGACAACGATGTAGTCCGCACCCGCTAACACAGCCTCGGTCGGTGTTGCCGTGCGTTTCTGGTCGCCACCATCAACGCCGGCAGGTCTGATGCCGGGG
>JBPYDX010000079.1:0-3105 GCA_051986115.1 Candidatus Eremiobacteraceae bacterium | reverse complement strand
GACCTCATCCTTATCAGGGATGCGCTCTAACCACCTGAGCTAATCGCCCGTGCCGTTTGCGTATTTTGCCTGATATAGGTGGCTAAGCCTTCACGTATACGCCTTCTGCAGCCAGGGACCCGTACTTTTCTCGTGTAAAAATTAGGTCACTGCGGGGGATTAGCTCAGTTGGTAGAGCGCGTGCTTTGCAAGCATGAGGTCAGCGGTTCGAATCCGCTATCCTCCACAGACAAAATCCGTATCCCGCAAGCGAGTGCGGGATTTCGTTCTCTCCAGCAAGCCGGACTTTCATTTTGACCACGCCTGCGACGCTCTAGAGGGCTTATCGTCGGCTATGGATTGTTAGGGTTTAAACTTAGCGATCTTGTTGGCGTTGCTTTTAACCAGCTAGAGATTGCTCCGACTTAGGCGAGGGCTTCTGACGCGGGGCCGACCCAAACCGACTTAACATTAACGAATTCTCTGATGCCATAGACGCTTAGCTCACGGCCGTATCCGGATGCTTTAACGCCACCAAATGGCAGACGCGGGTCCGATTTGACCATTCCGTTGATAAACACAGCACCCGCTTCGAGACCGTCGATAAATCGTCGGCGCTCCACCGGATCGTTGGTCCAAGCGCTCGCACCGAGTCCAAAGGGCGTGGAGTTGGCGACGCGCAGCGCCTCATCGGTATCGCGCACGCGGTAGAGCACCGCAACCGGGCCAAAGATCTCTTCTTTCGCAACAGCTGCATCTGGGGGAACATCTGCGACGATCGTTGGCGCATAGAAATAGCCTGGCCGGTCGAGGCGCTTGCCGCCCGTCAAAATTTTGCCGCCAGCCTTTACGAGGCGCTGGACCTGGTCCTCGAGCTCTTTGAGGCTCGCCTCGTTGACCAACGGACCAACGTCGGTGCTATCGTCCATTGGATCGCCGACTTTGAGCCCGTCGAATCGCCGGACCAATTGTCGCGCAAAATCCTCAGCGATCGGCTGCGCCGCAATGAAACGCTTTGCCGCAATACAGGACTGACCGTTGTTCTGAACGCGGGCCGTGACGGCCGTTTGCGCCGCGATCGCGACATCCGCGCTGGGCATGACGATATACGGGTCGCTGCCGCCGAGCTCCAGAACGGTCTTCTTTATCTCGCGCCCTGCTTGTGCGGCAACGGATCGCCCGGCTGCCTCGCTGCCCGTCAGCGTGACGGCCTGCACGCGCGCGTCCTTGATAACTGATTCGACTGCGGCACTGCCGATCAGCAACGTGCCAAACGTGCCGGCAGGAAAACCCGAGTGCTCAAAGAGTGATTCGATCGCTAAGGCACACTGCGGTACGTTCGAGGCGTGTTTCAGCAGCGCGGCATTCCCCGCCATGAGCGCAGGCGCCGCAAAACGCATCACCTGCCAGAAAGGAAAATTCCAGGGCATGACTGACAAGATCACGCCCAGCGGCTCGTAACGTATCAGACTCTCTGCCGCGTCGGTGGCGATGCGTTCATCCGCGAGCTGCGCGGCCGCGTTTTCTGCGTAGTACCTACAGCCCCACGCGCACTTTTCGACTTCTGCCACGGCCTGGCGCAACGTCTTGCCCATTTCGAGTGTCGCAAGAGCGCCGAGCTCTCGCTTCTGTGTGGTCATCAAGTCGGCGACCTTCGACATCGCACGCGCCCGCGTCGGAAAATCGAGTGCGCGATTGCGCTCAAACGCTGCTTGGGCTGCCGCGATCTTGGCATCCACCTGGGCGGTGCTCATCGGCTCGAAGGTCTTGACGACCTTACCTGTCGCTGGGTTCACAGTGGCTATTGGCATGCGATGAATCCTACTTACTTGTCGGCGAAGCGTGCCGCTTCAGCGCTTCGTTATATTCGTCGAGCATTTCGAGCTCGCCCGCGTTTGCGAGCGTTGCCTTGTGATGTTTCACCCAATTGCGGTCGAGGCTATCGAAGACCGGCTTGCGAGTGCGCATCCGGTAATAGACGTAGAATAGGATGCCAAAAATGACCCATGAGGGACCGGCGATGCGGCCTGTCGGGTGCGTGTACAGCGTGAAGAGCAGAATCGAGAATATACCGATCAGGCCGATGATGGAGGTAATCGCCACGTCGCCCGTTCTCCCACCGATCGTGACTCTGACATTCCACGGCATCTTAAATCTGCGGGGCGCCAGTGGATCTGTGAATCGCAACGTGATGAGGGCGACAAAAACCATGGTGTATGAAAGCGCCGCACCAAATGCGTACAAATCACCTAAGAAGTCGAACGCATGTGGCCCCTGCAGGTAGGCGATGACAAGTACAAACGTCGCGATTCCTGAGAAGAATACGATCGTCTGCGCAGGGGTTTTCGTTTTTGGGTTGGTTTGTTGAAACCAGCTAGGCAACAACTGAAGCTTGCCCATAGAGTATGCAATACGAGAGGCACCAAAAACGCCTGAATTGCTCGAGATCATCACGAGCAGCGCCCCCAGGATGGGCACGTACCACTTGAGGATCTCTCCAACCAGCGGCAGGTGAATAGCGAGCAGCGCCACAGCCTTGTCGTTGTTGTCCGAGTTGCCGAGATATTGAAACGCTGGTTGACCTTGGATGTTGGACATTCCGAGCACGAGGTTCGAGTAGGCAAGCGCGAAGATGAGGATGGTGAGGATGAGGGCCACGGACGTCCTCGGGATCACTCGAGACGGTCGTTGCGTCTCTTCCGCTGCCTGCGAAATACTCTCAAGCCCGACAAATGAGATGATGGCGAGCGAGACGCCGAGCAGCAGATCGTTCGTCGCGGGCCAGTGGAATTTCATCGTGTGGACAAGCATCTGCGGCTTCCAGGCCAGGGTGAACCCGCAGACCAGGATCAACGTCTCGTTTACGATATCCACACCGGCGACGATTTCGTTGAGCCTGGATGACTGCCGTACGCCTATCACGTTGAGCATGGTGAGAAAGGCGGTCACGAGCAGGACACCTGCGAATCGAACCGGTGCGTGGAGCGCAAGCCACGGCACAAGCAAGCTGATGTAAGCGATGGTTGCCCAAGCGAAGATCGCAATGTCCACCGTGAAGTCGAGCAACACGGCCCAGCCGGCGACAAAGCCAAAAAAATCCCCGAGTGCGCGCGTGACAAAAAATTG
>JBPYDX010000078.1:0-5239 GCA_051986115.1 Candidatus Eremiobacteraceae bacterium | reverse complement strand
GCAAGATGGAAGAGTCAAGACGAAAGAGGCGCGTGTCGGAAACGATTGAGAACGCCAATTCACACGACGCGACAATTTGGCTGTCGACTCGCGCCTCCGCCTGCAATCGACCGATGTTCATTCGGATCCACATCACGTTGGCTTCCATTTCCAGTTTGTCACCGGGAACAACTGGTCTACGAAACTTCAATTTGTCGACGCCCGCCAAATACGGCACTGTTGTCGCAAAGGTCCCGGGTTCGAGAATAACCGTGCCTCCCAGTTGCGCCATGGCTTCGATAATGAGAACGCCCGGCATCACTGGATTGTTGGGGAAGTGACCTGCAAAGAACCATTCGTTGACGGTAACGTTCTTGTAGCCTTCTGCGCGTTTGAGCGGTTCGAGCTGTGTGATACGGTCAATGAGCAAGAATGGATATCGATGCGGGAGGATATCCATGATGGAGCGGACGTCGATGTAGGACAACTGTTTTTCCCCGCTAACTAGGCGGTGCAGAGGTACCGCACCTCGTTTGGGAACCGTTCGCATTGGAGGGGCCTTGGTCCGTTTTTTAGCGAGCGCCAACGGCTGCGGCAAGTGGTGCGCGCAACTCGCGCGCCGCCGCAACATGCAACGCGTGACCCGACTTCAACGCTATGACTTCGCAGCGCGGGTGCATGCCAAGCAACGCAAAATCGCCGATGAGATCGAGCACCTTGTGGCGCACGATCTCGTCCGGAAACCGCAGCGGTCCCATGTACCCATCGTGATCGATCACCACAGCGTTATCGAGCGAGCCACCAAGCGCCAACCCTTGTGAGTACAGCGCTTCGATTTCCGTACGGAAGCCAAAGGTTCGATTGGGCGCGATCTCACGCAGGAAGTATTCTGGTGTAATTGGCGGCGTTTCTATAAACTGGTTGCCAACCGGTTCAGGAAACGCGACGAAGAAATTGATTTTGAACCGGTCCGCGGGAACGCATACAAGCAGTTTGTCGCCCTCGCGATGCCAAAACGGGGAGCGCAACTTCATAACCCGGCGCGGCGCTCTCTGTTCGGTTAGCCCAACCTCGGCAATCGCTTGCGCAAACAGAAGCGCGCTTCCGTCCATGATGGGAACCTCATCGCCATCAATTCCGATGAGCGCGTTATCAACGTCCATACCAACAAGGCTAGCCAGGACATGCTCTACGGTATTGACCTCGGCGGTTGCCGATCCCAATGTCGTGCAGCGCACGGTCGAACGAACCGCCTCGGGTGTGGCTGCAATGCGCGATCCGTCCGCCAGAACGAAAGAAAAGCCGGCATTCGCCGGCGCTGGGGCCATCGTCACGGTTGCTTCGCAACCAGTGTGTAAGCCGACGCCTCGAAGACGGATTTCGCGAGCTAGGGTGTGCTGATACTCCACTTTCACCACAAACGTTAGTCGCGGGTTTTTCGCAGCTCATCAAGCGCGTCCATCAGCGTGCGCACTTGCTCGAACAGCTTAGGCAATTTACGAAATAGGACCTGCTGTTGTAAGTTTTCCCGATGGGGCGATGCGTAGTGACCACCGATGAGCGAATTCGGGGGCCACGAGCTGATGACTTTCGAACCCGCAGCCATTATCGTGCCATCGCCGATCTCTACGTGACCAGTGATGCCTGCTTGTCCTCCGGAGATGACGCGCTTGCCGAAACGAGTGCTTCCTGCAATGCCTGTCTGTGCGCAGATGGTGCTGTCATCGCCGATCTGCACGTTGTGCGCTATTTGCACGAGATTATCGATCTTGGTGCCGGCACCAACTGTGGTGGAACCTGTGACCGCACGATCAATTGTTGAATTTGCGCCAACTTCGACACGATCGCCGAGCACGACATTACCGATTTGTGGAATCTTGATTTGTTCCGCACCGACTCGCGCAAAACCAAACCCGTCGCTGCCAATAACGCAGCCGGACTTAAGCACGCAGTGCTCGCCGATAATGCAATCGTTGAGTACCGTCGCTTTTGGGTAAAGCACGCAATGTGCACCGATTTGAGTATTCGCGCCGACATACGCTCCGGCTAGCAACCGAACGTCACTGCCAAGCATAGCCTTCTCTTCCACGATGACACCCGGACCGATCCAGACGTTTTCGCCGCGCTTCACGCTAGGATCAACCATCGCGGTTGGATGAGTGAAGGTTCCTGTTGGCAGCGGCGGTGCGAACGAGGACAAAATTGTTGCCAGCGCTGCTCGCACGTTGTCCACCAAAATCATCGGCTTTTTTTCGTCCGCGCCAACCTGCGCACCGCGCGGACCCAAGACCGCCGCCGCATGTGAATGCAACGCCTTGTCGAGCCATCGCTCGTCAACGGCGAAGGTTAGCGCGCGCGCATCAGCTTCATCAACCGATGCAACGTGGTCGATGGTCGCCTCACCATTGCCGTGCACCGCGCCATGCACGAGCTCGGCGAGGTCATGCAGACGCCGCGCCGATGCGTCCATGGAAGCTACGATCCGCCTAGTCCAGGAGCAGGCGAAGCGTTGACGTCGATCTTTAACGCTTTCTCAACGTCAGTCGTAATGTCGTCACCACCGTAGCTCACGCCTTGCTTGGTGACGACCATTTGGTAGTGCCGGTCGGTTGCGATTTGCCTGACAGCGTCGCGGACGTCGTTTGTAACCTCGTCCTGCCAGCGTTGGCTCTGCTCTTGCCACTGCGCTAACGCTTTGCGCTTGTCGTCCGGACTGATTTTGCTTTCGTTGATAGCAATGTAGTTTGCTTGGATCTGGCGGTAATAATTGATAAATTTTGGCCAGCGTTGTTCGATGTTGGCGACATTGACGACGGCAATGGACGAGCGCGCGTGTGCGCAGCCGGTAGTGGCGAGCAGCACGAGCGTCCCAATGGCAAACGTCAAGCGGCGATAGTTCATGTTCCCCCCGTACTCGGTGATGTGGGCGGCATCGTCGCGCCCTGCATAGTTGTGACCGCTTTAGTAACTTGACTTGTCAAATCGATCGCATTGCCAGGCGCGCGCACGCCCTGGAAGACGATCCCGACTCCGTCCTTTTGCGCAATTTGCGCAACTTGAACCGCGACTTGATCTTCGATTTTTTGATAGAGGTCGCGGCGATCGGCTGCGAGCTTATCTGCTTGTGCCGCGATTGCTTCATTGTCTTGAAATTGCATGTGCGCGATGGCGCTATATTTGCTCACCAGCGAAGCCCGGATCTGCTGGTACGAATTCTCCGCTCGCGTCGCATCGGAAATGTATCCTGCCTGCATTTGGTCGTGAACAGTCTGCGCTGCTTGGCGGTATTTCTGATTGCCAGCAAGCCGCTGGTTGGCATCGTTGAGCTGCTGCTGGAATTGTCCGCTCAGCGTGCGCATTTGGGGCGCTAATGCCGTTTGCACATCCTTTTGGCGCGCCATCAGTTTGGATTGCGTTGCGTTTTGCGTTGTCGTGCGCTCGGCCTCGTACCTCGATGCTGCTTGCGCTTGCAGCTGTTTTTGGTAAGCAGCGATCTGCGCGTCATCTCGCGATCTCAGCGCGTTGATTCTAGCTTGTTCGCGCGAATCAATGGCTGCTAATTGCGCGTTATAGTCCGCTCGCTGCTTGTCAGTAAGGGCCAAGTTTTGCAGCTTAGCCTGCAGGTTGAGGCGTTGCCCCTGGTCAGCTTTGACGAGTTCGATCTGGTACTTTGTTTCGGCGCTCGAGATTGCCGACTCGCGCTGGCGGAGTTGCTCGCGCACGCCACTCGCAATTGTCTGCTGCACTTGCTTAAGGTGATCGTTGTCTTGACGGAAGAGCTCAGTGCGATAGCTGTTCAGCGTACCGATAGCTTGCTTTTGCAAGGCCTGGGCTTGAGTTCCAAACTGCTGCTGCAGCCCACCTAGCACGCCGCCAGGATTTGCGCTTTGGCCCAGCGTGCTCGCCTGCAGCGAACTGAGCGCCTCCGATTCGCGGCGCTGATAATAACTGCGCCGCTCGGCCAATTCGCTCTCAAACTGTTGCTCCGAAACGCTTAGATCGCGCTGAAGTTGGTCATAAGCTGCTGCCTGTTGTGGCGACATGCCCACCGGCTCGAGTTGTGCAAGCTGCTGAAGGACGCTGATCTGATCTTGCATGGCCTGCAGCTGGCCGTGCAGCGGGTGAGCAGCAATCACAGCATCCATATCAACGTAACCGACCGTACCTGAGAGTGCGCCCGGAGACGCTAAACCAAGCATGCCGCCGATGCCGCTACCGTTTGGTTGACGGTTACAGGCTGCCAAGCAAATCACCGTCGCGATTGCGAGTAGCGATGTGAGGCAAGCACGAGTGCGGGCAGTCAGCATGATGCTTGTAGTTATTGCAACGCCTTCACGACATCTGCGGTAACATCGGTCCCACCGTAGACGCGATTGGTCGCATCGATAACGAGCAACAGCCCTTTCTTTTTTGCCACATCGCTGATAGCGCTGGTCGTCTGATCGAGCACCGGCTGGACGATCTTCTTTTGCTGGTCGGAAAGCTGATTGTTAAAACTTGTCAATGTCTGCTGGCGCTGATCGGGTGTTTTGCCGCGTAGCGCCGCATCGAGCTGCGTCTGCAAGGTCTGGCGGTATTGTAGGAAGTCGTCGTTGGCCTTTTTGACTTTGGGAAGCGAGTCAATCTGCGTCTGGTCGACGTAGCCGACTTCCGATGGTGGTGGGGAGTTAATGGGCGGCAGCACGGGACCGGGTTGGTTGAGCATGTCAATCACATCATGGGTGATGTCCAGGCCGCCATAGATAATGATGGC
Source organism: Candidatus Eremiobacteraceae bacterium (assembly GCA_051986115.1). Lineage (GTDB taxonomy): Bacteria > Vulcanimicrobiota > Vulcanimicrobiia > Eremiobacterales > Eremiobacteraceae > JAFANK01. Next base: position 507 of record JBPYDX010000078.1, on the reverse strand, counting down.
CTTATCAACGACAACACCAAGACCCTTATTGGCAGCCACCGAGGCAATCGCAGCCTGCGCACGCCCGAGCAGGGGACCGAACAGCTCTCGCTGCTTTGCCGCAGCGCGCGCGTTAAAGTCGGCGTAAATGCGCTGTTGATCGCTTTGACTCTTACCTTTGATGGCCGCTTGGAACTGGGCAGCCAAACCTCGCTGATACTGTGAGAACTCTTGCTGCGCAGCAACAAATGGCCCCAGTTGTCCGAGCGCCGCTTGGTCAACGAAGCCAATGTCGGAAATATCAGTCGCCAACACTTGCGGCGTAAAAGACAAGATCAAAGCAACGATCAGTGCAGCGATGGCGGATGAGCGTGAAAATGAGACCATGTGATTGCCTTTCTTTGTTAGGAACATCGTTAGAAGGACTGGCCGATGCCGAATGAAGTGTGCGCTCCTTGGTTGCCGACGGCAAAGTCGATACGAATGACTTGCGGTAAGAGCGGTGTTTGCACGCGAATGCCGATACCG
>JBPYDX010000077.1:0-4135 GCA_051986115.1 Candidatus Eremiobacteraceae bacterium | reverse complement strand
AAAGGTTTGCGCCGCCGAGAGATAGTCGTCACTGTTGGTAACGAGCGTTTGCATTTGATCGATAGCCGTCGGAACGACGATGATGGTGCCGACAACTAGGAGGATCAAAAAGACGCTGTAGACGACGATGATTACGACCAGCCGCGGCATGCGCTTTTCCAACGCGTGAATCACCGGATTGATACCGTATGCAATCAGCGTAGAGACGATGAACAGTTCAATCGTCCGAGGGATGCGTCGCAACACTGCAATGACCAAAACGACGACCAGTAACAGTATCAAAGGTCGCACAAATGCTCGCCAAGCTGGGGGCATGGGCGCCGTCTGCTCGATCACGATACTCCAACTCCGGCGAGCGGCCGAGTCATGAGGATGCGCTCGGGTACAAACTGCTCGCTCTCATACAATCCTTGGGCTTCGACGTTGTCAGCACTCACCATGAGGCTCAGGTGCGGAAGCTTGCGCCGTTGTCCTTCGGCTATGGCCTCTTGCAAGAGCGCGCGCCCAACGCCGCGACCGCGCTGCGATTTCGAAACTGCAACATATGCGATGAAGGCTTGTTCGTTTTGGGTGATATCGTCGGGCATATCGGTTAGCATAATAAGGAAACCGGATCGCTGCGAATCGTTCTCAGCGACCAAGATAATCGTGCCCGGACGCTCTTCGCACAATTTCATCAACCGGTGGTAGGCTTGCTGTGCGACCGATTGGCTCAGGGCTCGAACGGGTGACACGGTTTGCAACGCTGTTTGAACGCCCAGCGCTTCGATAAAGCTGCGGTCGTCGTCGCGTGCGCGGCGCACGCTGATGCTCATTGTGGCGAGGTTCGCTAAAGAGCTGTGGCTACATTCTTTTGCGATACGTTGCGATTGCGCCCCATTCGCTTGGCTTCAAGAAGTCGGCGGTCCGCGACGCCAATGAGCTGTGCCGGCGTGTGAATGCTTGCGTCAAGTGCAGCAACACCGCCCGATATCGTAATAGGTACACGGCCATGCGATTCGCTGACAAAGTCCATGCTCTCGACCGAGCGTCGAATGCGTTCGCCGACCACAAAAGCATCGCTGTCACTGGCTCCTGGCAAAATAATTGCAAACTCTTCACCGCCGAAGCGAGTAACCACATCGATATCGCGAACCGAAGCGACGATCGTGCGTGCCACAGCTTGCAACATGCGGTCACCTTCAAGATGGCCAAATCGATCGTTGACCAACTTGAAGTGATCGAGATCTTGAATGATCACCGCTAGCTCGCCGTTCGTACGCTGCGCGCGTTTTACTTCGTCGGCGAGGCGGCGATCTAAATAGCGACGGTTAAGCACGCCGGTCAGCGAATCGGTCATGCCCAGGGTGACGCTGCGGCTATACAGCGCGGCATTAGCGAGATTGCGGCCAGCCAGCTCCGCGAGCTGCATCAGCGTGCGCAAGTCATCGGCGCCAAGTCCGCCCTCGTCCATTTCTGTTATGACAATGCAGCCGTAGCCGCGCTCCGGGGGATGCGACACCATTGGAATGATGACGCAGGTAGCTTCGTTGCCGCTATTTTCTCCCTCAAGTGTTTCGACGCGCGTTGCAACGACCTCGCCGCTATCGATACATTGGCGCAAACGGTTGCGGTAGCGAAACATGAATTGCTCGGCATCCAGCGATTGGACACCGTGGCCTGCATGGAAAATAAATGAATCGCCATCTGCCAGCGCCACAAAACATCGGCGAATTTTAAAATGCGACGCATTCATTACTGCATTGACGACGGTCTGACCTAGCGTCGAAAGATCGATCGAGCTTGCGAGCAACAAACTAGCTTCGTACAAGAATGAGAGCTCAAGGTTCTTGCGTTGCAACAAGGCGTTGGCGGCTTCCATGCTGGCAACGCGAGCGCGTAAGGCGTGCATCGGGTCGGCGTCGCCGGCCTTGGGTGTTTCACCGGTTGCCAGCTGTGCGCGCTCGGGTGAAACGGCGATATCTTCAATCTGTTGAGTGAAATAGCTCGACAGCCGCTCGATGATGTCCAGAAACTGGTCGGCAACGCGAGATACGTACACAGGCGGCTCATTTGAGTCTTCGCTGCGGCGATCGAGCACCCCTAAAGCGACAAGCCTATCGAGCAATGGCTCCAGGGAGGCAACTGGCATCGCGAGGTCGCGTGCGATCCGATCGGCACGTGCCGTACGCAGCGGATCGGCAATGAAATAGTGAACGACCGCTGCTGTCGTGCGGTCGGATGGAGATCCGCGACCAGCTTGCCTTCCCTCTTTCATTTCTAAGGTGATTATATGCCCGATCTTTGCCGACGCCAACCTCAAACCACCAAATGGTGATGAAGCACACGTCTAGTGTTTATGTTTTCGGGAAGGGCGCTCAGACCGGCGCTGGTTCTGCCTTATATCCTAAGCGAGATGAAAGTTTGCTGCCGCAGTCAATGACCTCAGGAATCACGCTCTGGACTCGGCGGTCATCCAGACGAGTGACCGGCCCTGAGATACTCAAGCTAGCGATGACTTGGCCGGATTCATCACGCACGGGCACGGCGATACAACGTACGCCTTCCTCTTGCTCCTCGTCATCGATGCTGTAGCCTTGATGGCGAATGCGTTCTAGCTCACGCCGAAACGCATCGAGATCGGTGATCGTGTGGGTAGTGCGCGCGGGTAACCCGCCGCGTCTCAAGATGCCCTCGACAACTTCTGGCGGCGAAAACGCCAACATCACTTTGCCGGCACCTGTCGTGTGCGCTGGCAGCCGATTGCCTATCTGAGTAAACATGCGAAGAATGCGAGATGATTGAGCTTGATCGATATAGACCGCCTCACCGTCGTCTAGCACTGCTAGATTTGCGCTCTCGCCGCTACGCTGCATGAGCCTTTGCAGAAATGGCCGCGCTTCCAAACGCAGACTAAAGCGCTGACGCATATCGCTGCCCATTTGCAGCGCACGAAAACCGAGTGCGTACTTTCGATTTTGGCGATTTTGCTTAACATAGCCGCGTTGGATCAGCGTGCCCAACAATCGGTGCACGGTGGCCAATGGCAATGAAACGGCTTGGCTAATTTCAACCAGCCCAACTTCAGAGCCGAGTTCAACCAGCGCTTCTAAGATGTCGAGCGTGCGCTCAACGGATTGTACGCCACCGCCTCGCTCGCGACGAGCGCCGACCTGACCGACACCGTCAATGTTGTCCATGCGACGGCCTAACTTCCATTTGTGGCTTCTATTATGTGGAAAATGCTAGCACCAAGGCGCAGATACTGTCAAGGGACCAGACCTGCCGCCTGTGCTGCGTCCAGGATGCGCTGGTCCGAGGGTGGATGCGTGTAAAAATACCAAACGACGAGTTTGCTGGGGTGCAGAGGAATAAGATCTTGGGACGCCAGGCGCGCTTCGGCTCTGACCCCCGCGTCCCCGAGATGCGTGTGGTTTGCCGCAAACATGTCGGCTGCATGTTCGATTTGGCGTGAAAGTGCATTGGCGATCGGTGCCGTCACCAGCTGGAATACGATCACCATGATAGCTATCAGAGGGATCGCTGCCGGATCACTAAGACCGCGTGACAATCGCGGATTGCGCTTTGCGAGCCAAGCGCCGAGCGTCGCGACGATGGCGATGAAGACCACGACCCCAACCCAGCCTTCAAATGTTCCCAGCCAAAGATGTTCGAGCTTGTAGTGTCCGATCTCGTGCCCCATCACGTAGAGCACTTCATCCGGTTTCATGCTCTGTAAGAGCGTATCGCCGACAGCGATGCGCTCGGTTTTTCCCAAGCCTGCAACGTACGCGTCGGCCTCACGGGTTTGCAGACTCATATTGTATTCGTAAACAACGGACGCATCCAACCCTTGGGCTGACGCTAAGCCTAAAATAGAACGCGTTAGTGGCGAGGGCGGCAGCGGAGTGAACTTGTTGAAGAGCGGCGCTATGAAGACCGGATAGATCGCACTGCCAAAAATGAGCAACACTGCGGCTGCAGCCGATGCGATAACGGGCCACGACCGAAAACGCGCAACGCTACGAAGGAAGAGCGAGCCGACGATCGAGACAATGACAGCACTCAGCGCCACGCCGACTGCCCAGTCGCGAAACCACCGTGCGTTAGACTCGCCACTTAATTCGAATTGGTGCGACAAGATAAAGCTCGTGTA
>JBPYDX010000076.1:0-18826 GCA_051986115.1 Candidatus Eremiobacteraceae bacterium | reverse complement strand
TCTAATGCGATCATTTAGCGGCAAGCGCGACGCGGTCAGTGCGCACCAGCCAACGCTCTCCGTCCACCCCTTTGCTGTGGTGCATCCCGACGCGCGCCTTGCACGGGGTGTTGAAATCGGACCGTTTTGCATCGTCGGTGAGAACGTCAAAATCGGCGAGGGAACCAAATTACTGTCCAATGTTGTGGTCAACGGTCACACGATTATTGGCAAAGATAATGAGATTCATCCGTTTACCGTCATCGGTACGGCATCGCAAGACAAGAAGTATCGGGGTGAAGTCTCGTACGTGCGCATTGGCGACCGCAACGTCATCCGAGAGTACGTCACCATTAATCGAGGCACAGGCGTTGACTCCGACACGATCATCGGCAACGACAACCATCTCCTCGCCTACGTGCACATCGCGCACAATTGCCGCATCGGCAATCGGGTGGTCATGTCAAACGGTGCGCAGCTAGCAGGGCATGTCATTGTGGGCGACGGCGCCAACATTGGCGGTATGGTTGGCGTTCATCAATTCGTGCGCATCGGCCGGTTGGCCATGATCGGCGGCATGAGCAGAGTGGTCAAAGATATTCCGCCCTTCATGCTGGTGGAAGGCCATCCCACATCGGTGTATGGTCTCAACACGATCGGGCTTAAACGCAATAACCTGTCGGCCGAATCGCTCGCCGAGCTTAAAGAAGCACATCGTATCTTGTACCGCTCCAACCACAACCTCTCGACAGCACTCGAGCGCCTGCGCGACATCACGGACACCGAAGAGGGCCGGGAGCTCATCGCATTTCTGCAAGAAGAGACCGATCGCGGCATCCTCAAGCGTTGACCGACAGCCCCGCCGATATCTTTTTTGCAGCGGGTGAAGCATCTGGTGATTTAGAGGCTTCGCTGTTGGCCGGAGCCGCTTTGCGCTTGCGTGGTGGCCTGCGGCTTGCCGCCTGTGGTGGCGACCGCCTCAAAGCACTTGGAATCAAACTTGTTTACAACACGTCAGAACTCGCCAGCATCGGCCCGATTTCCATCATTCCACGAATACCGTTTTTGTACGGCCTGCTGCGCTACTTAGACATCTCGATCAGGCGGCGGCCGCCGGCGCTCTTTATGCCGGTTGATGCTGGAGCGTTTAACATGCGGCTCATTAAACTCTTACGAGCCGGTGGCTACGCGCGCCCTATCATCTATTATTTCCCGCCAGGGGCGTGGCTGGACAACGAAGCCCAAGCACGCGCGTTAGCTAGCGGAGCGCTTGCGCTGACTCCCTTCGAACATCAAAGGAATTTTTATCGTGCCCTGGGATTGCCAGTTGCTTATTTTGGTCATCCACTTGTTTCGGTGATCGAGGCAAGAAAGCCGCAAACTCCTCGTGCAAATCCCTTGATCGCCGTTTTGCCCGGCAGCCGCAAAGAAGAGGCGGCTCACCACGTGCGCGTGCTCGCACACACAGCCGTGGCATTGGTGACGCAAACATCAGCAACGTTCGTGGCGGTGGCAGCATCAAAAGCGCGAGCGACTCAGATTCAATCGTTATGGGAACAAGCAGGGGGTCCCGAGCTACGCATTTCCCGCGAGGAGTCAAGCGACGTTTTGCGCCGCGCTGATCTTGCGTGGGTGGCTTCAGGGACAGCGGCGCTTGAAGCGGCGCTCGTGAGCGTGCCGCAGATCGTCTTCTACGTCGTTTCAGGCTGGCAACACTCTATAGCGAAGCGCCGCTTACCACCGTGCCTCCTCAAGAGCATTGCTTTACCTAACATCGTGATGGAGCGCTCGATTGTACCTGAGCTCCTGCAAGAAAACTTCACCGTGCCGCGCCTGCTTGAGCAGACGCTTTCTCTGCTTGACGACGAAGGCAAACGTCAAGCCATGTTGGCGGGTTATGAGGAATTGCGCGTTGCGCTTGGCCCGCCAGATTCGCTCGATCGAATAGCTGCATTTGTTATCGAGCAATGGGAAGCGAGCAAGACGTCTTGAGTCCCACGCAACGATTTGTCGTTTACCATACATCCGACATCCATGCCCGTCCCGACTTTGGAGCGCGTCTGGCCGCGCTCGTTGAGCCCGGAGCTCTGCTCGTTGATTCAGGTGACGCGCTTGCGGGGTCATCCGTTTTTTACCGCGCACGCGAACCGGTGGTCAAACAGCTAGCCATGGCTCCCTACGCCGCTCAAGCTGTGGGCAACCGGGAGTTCCACTACGTGCACCGTTTGTTCTTAGCTCGAGCACGCAAACTTGTCGCACCGCTCGTCTGTTCAAATTTGATCGATCTGCGCGGACGAGAACGAATTTTTGCGCGCGAACTCGTGCTGCAATCTCAAGGAGTTCGGGTTCGAATCCTCTCGTTGCTTGTGCCGCAGTATCGGACTGGCAGCGGCTGGGAAGCAATCTTTGGTTGGCGCTTTCTCTCGGCCAACGCCGCGCTCCAAGAGCTTTTCAACGCGCAAATGCCAAACGATTGTCTGACGATCGTGCTTTCTCACCTGGGCCTTGCTGCCGACGAAGCAGTGGCGCAACGCTGGTCGCAAATAACGGCGATCCTTGGCGGCCACACCCACGACGCGCTCGAACAGCCGCGGTTCGTCAATGGAATTCCAATCGCACATTGTGGCGCATTTGCACGTTTCGTCGGCAAACTCGAGTTAGCGGTAAACAATGGCAAGACCCACCTGGTTTCGTACGCGCTCCTGCCGTTGCTTTCCGCGGGATCGAGTGGATGAATGCCTCTGCCGGCAAGTCTATGAACATGCTGCTTGTGAGTAATGGTTTTGGTGAAGCCGCGATTGCCGCTTACATCGCACAAGCGACCGTGGCGCTTGCACCGCAGGCGCGAATTGAGCATTTGCCGTTGGTCGCGGGCGCTCCGAGCGAAGCTTGGCCGCCGGCGATAGGGCCGCAAGCAACAATGCCTTCCGGAGGCCTTGTCGCTTACTGGAATCTGCGAAACTTGGCGGCTGACGTACGAGCCGGATTGATTTCGTTGACGCTGCGGCAGATACGTTTTTTGCGAAACCAGCAATCACGAGACATTATCGTTGCTGTTGGCGATGTCTACTGCCTTTCGCTCTCGCTCATGGCGCGGCGGCCGACAATATTTGTGGCCACTGCCAAATCAGATTATGTCGCGGCGCATTCACCCATCGAGCTAGCGATAGCGCGCCGAGCTCGCACGGTGTTCGCCCGCGATGAAACCACAGCAGCCTCAATGCGCGCTGCAGGAGTCAACGCGCGCTATGCTGGCAACGTCATGATGGATGGCTTAGCCCCGCAGGGAGTAGATTTGACGGTACAGCCCGATGCATTGCACGTTGCAGTCTTACCAGGAAGCCGAAGCGATGCGCCGCAAGCCGCTGCCGACATGGTGATACGGCTTCGTGAAATCGCAGCGCGTCTGCAGGAGCGAGGGCGCAACGTGCAAGCCTTCGTTTCAGTTGCGAGCAGCGTGGACGTGCAGGCGACCGCCGCGGCGATAAGGGCGGCTGGCGTCGAGCTAGCGCGTCCCGGCGGCGACAGCGGAATACTCGCAACCGGATCGCGCGCTAATTTGTCGATTACTTTAATTCGCGGCGCATTTGGCGATTTGCTCGATGCCTCTGACATTGTACTCGGGCAAGCAGGGACGGCGAACGAACAAGCCGCTGGCCTGGGGCGCCCGGTCGTTGCGGCGGCGCAACCTGGGGAAGCACCAAACAAAATGGCATGGTACCGCATGCGCCAAAAGCGGCTACTTGAGGACGCGCTGCTTGTGTTGCCTGCGGATCCACCCACGTTTGCGTCGGAAGTTATTGCGCTTCTCGATGATCCGCAGCGTTTACACCACATGACCGACGTCGGCCGCAAACGCATGGGCTCCGCGGGTGGTGCGGCGGCTGTGGCTCGCGAGGCGCTTGTAGTGTGCGAGGCTGCGCGGTGAGCGTCACGCATGCGAGCGCAATTGGGAGTCAACCGAAAGGTTGGATTGTCGGCGCGGCCCCAATTGCGATCGCTATACTCGGTCCGTTCCTGCCGTTGCTCATCATCTTCGCCGGAACGCTCCCTCTAAGCGCCCCGCATGTTCCAGTTGCAGTCGCACTCGCGCTCGCCGTTTTGATGGCGATTGCTATCGCAATTTCACTTGTCGGACTTGGGTCGCGAGGCGCAGCACATTTTCCGCGTGGCCTACGCGTACCGCTCTCGGTGTTTCTGGTGACGCAGATCGTAGCGCTTGCGTTTGCGGTCTTCCCGTTGGCTGGCTTTTTTGGTGTCATCACAACTCTGGCTGGCGTTATCGTTATGATCGCATCGAACGAAGTATTGGCACAGCCCAAGGTGCGACGAACCTTTTTAGCCTGCTATTTGTTATCTGGTTTAGTCGCGACCAGCTTTGCTGCACTCCTTTCGATCATGCGGTTACCGCCGGCAATGTTTGCATACGAGCACGGTCGCGCATCCGGTACCTTCTTACAGCCAAATGAATTCGCAGGTTATCTGCTTTTCCTAATACCTGTAGGGCTCGCCCAGCTCGCTGCGCCACGTTGGCTACGCATTGTGGGCCTTGCAAGTGCAATCGTAGGAATAGGCGGCTTGCTATTGTCGGTGTCACGCTCGGCTGTGTTCAGCCTGATTGTGGGGATGCCGGTACTCGTTCGGCGCTTCGGGCCCCGTATTTTGATTGCGTTTATAGCAGCAGCAGTTGTCGGGTTAGTAGCAATGGCAACAACCTTTCGAGACATCGCGCACGATCCAAGCGAAAACGCATCACGCATCGCGGTGTGGTCGGGGGCAATCCGAGTGGCCCAGCGTTTTGCGCTCACAGGCGTCGGTCCGTTTAACTTTCATCTCGTTTACCCGACGTTGCGCCGGCCAGAGGTAAGCATCAACGAATTGCACGCACACGATGTACCGTTACAGATTCTCATTGAAGATGGCGTGCTGGGGTTTGTCGGGTTAGCATGGTTCGTCATCGCAGCAACGGTCCAGGTAGCGCGTCGCGGTGCCGCCATAGCGCCAGACGATCGCGAGCGGCTTTTGTTGTACAGTGCGCTCGGCGCGGGATTTGCTGCATCCGCGCTGCAAAATTTAGTGGATGTGGTGACGACATTCTTGTTGATCGTGGCGTGGCCAATGCTTGGGTTGATGCTCGCGCTGTGTCGCAACGATGACGATAATCAATGAAGCAAGTAGCTAAGGTCGGGCTGGGCATCGTAGCATGCGCCGTTCTCGCAGCCGCTGCGTCATGCGCTGGCAACGGACAGTCGTCTCCAGCCCCGGCCGCGAGCGCCAGTCCAACACCTGGGGGTCCAGTGTATCATATCAGCGCGAATGGCACAGCCGGACAGCCGGTAAAGATCACGAACATCGAAAAGGGTGTGACGGAATACATGCTGTTGGCGCAAAGCGTTCTCTACGCTACCAATTTGCAGCGCGGTAAATTTTCTGATAACACGTTGCATTTCTACAAAGGAGGAAAGCCGAGACTGACGGTAACGGCACCGACAGCTTTTGTCGATGAACAGAGCCACAACGTTGCTCTGTCCGGCGGCGTGGTAGCGCGAACCGCTGCAGGCGTGACGCTCTCATCTGACACGATGCAATATAACGAGCGCACGCGCCTGTTAACAGCGGTAGGAAACGTTGTTGCAAATGAGCCAGGAGGCAACACGCTCACCGGCAGCCGAGCCATTGCCGACCTCGACCTGCAAGAGATTCGACTCTTTGGAGAAGGTTCGCCCTCGGCGTCCCGAAGCGCCTCACCGTGATTGAAGCGACGAATCACCAAACGATCGACGTCGTGTCGCTCACCAAAACCTACGGGTCTCGGACGGTCGTCAACGACGTCAGCCTCGTCGTGCGGGCGGGCGAAGTTGTCGGTCTTTTGGGTCCAAACGGTGCTGGTAAAACGACCACGTTTTACATGGTTGTCGGCCTAGTGCGACCAAATGGCGGCGCGGTCACCCTAACGGCTCGGGACGGCACCCGTACCGATATCACTCATCAACCGATTCACGTACGAGCCCGAGAGGGTCTCGGCTATTTGGCGCAAGAGAGCTCAGTCTTTCGACGACTCTCGGTATCAGACAACCTGCGTCTGATTTGGGAGCAGCGCGGGGTGGACCCACAAGAGCAGCAGCGGCGCTTGCCTTTGTTGCTCGCAGAGTTTGGCCTCGAGTCGCTGGCTGACACCACCGCTGAGACGCTCTCCGGCGGCGAGCGCCGACGTGTTGAGATTGCTCGGGCGATTGCAACCGATCCGGCGTTTTTGCTGCTCGACGAACCGTTTACCGGCATCGATCCGATCGCAGTCGCCGACATTCAGGAAATCATTCGTCTGCTGCGCGCTAAAGGTCTCGGCGTCCTCATCACGGATCACGCCGTGCGCGAGACGCTCGCTATCGTTGATCGTGCCTATATCCTCAATCGAGGAAAGATCGAAGTTTCAGGTACCGCATCGCAGGTAGCAGAATCGCCGGTTGCTCGACAGTTCTATTTGGGCGAAAGTTTCCGGTTGTGAAAATTCTTGACCGGTACATGGTGGCCGCGCTCGGTGGCCCAGTTCTCTTCGGGCTGGCCGCCTTTACTTTACTGTTTGTGGCGGGCGAACTGCTCAACATCGCGCGTTTAGTCTCGGAAAATCACGCCAGCCTCATAGCCGCTGGAAAGTACTTTTTGTACACCCTGCCAGGCACACTTGTGCTTACTTTTCCGATGTCTATGCTGCTAGCTGTGCTTCTTGCGATGAGCAGACTCTCAGGAGATTCTGAGATAACGGCGATGCGCGCTGGAGGCGTGAGCCTTTACCGCATTGCCGCTCCGTTTATCGGCGTTGGCATCGTCGCATCGCTTGTCGGCCTGCTATTCCAGGAGTTAATTGTTCCGACCGCCAGCGTTCGGGCGGAGGAAATCTTGCGTAGCGAGATACAGTCGGGAGGCAGCAATATCGTCACTAATCAGCTTGTCAACACCGTGCTGCCCAACGGCGATCGCCAGCTTACTATTGCTCAGGGCTTCGACCCAAAGACCGATGAACTGGAGGACACAACGATCCAAGTACTGCGGGGTTCAAAGCCGATGTCGCTGCTGTTTGCGCCGCGCGGTCAATACCACGGCAACACTTGGAAATTTTACAACGCAACCGAGTTTGTATTGACGCCCTGCTGCGAAACGATTAACAACCCGGAGCTGTCCATTGATATTGGTGCTGACCCAACTCAGCTCGTAGAGCAGTATCGATCGCCCGAAGACATGAGTCGTGCAGAAATACGCCGGTTGCTCAAGAGCAGCGTGAAGACAAACGATACAACGCGGTACGCTCGTCTGCTCGTCACCTATCACTCCAAACTGGCACGCCCGTGGGCAAGCCTGGTTTTTGCGTTGCTTGCGATTCCGCTCGGCATTCGACCCCAGCGCTCCTCATCGGGCGCCGGCTTTGGCATCAGCATAGCGATTGTGTTTGCGTTTTACGTTGCCACCACGATCTGCTTGGCAGTCGGTCAATCGTATCCATCGACAAGCCTCGTCATGGCCTGGCTCCCAAATATCATTTTTTCTCTTGCCGGCGTGTGGTTGCTGCGCCAAGCAGCGATAGGTTAATGTTCGCGATACTTATGGCTGCGATCGATCCGCGCGGATTCTTCACCGTCATGGCAATTGTGCTGGTGGCGGGTGCTATTGCTTACATCGGTGATCGCGTCGGCCATTTAGTGGGCCGCCGCCGCATGACGCTGTTTGGTTTGCGGCCGCGCTATACGAGCACAATATTTGCCGTAGGTTTTGGCATGCTCATTGCGCTTTCAGTTATTGCGGTCGTTTCACTGGTGTCGCAAGAAGCGCGCCAGGCACTCTTTTCGATTAACAAACTCAATGCGCAGATCGCCACGCTGACCAACGAACGCGACAACTTGTTGCAAGACCCCGTCGTGTTGCGTGCAGGCGAACCGTTGACGCCCGCATTTATCGTGCGTTCAACCGATTCAGAGGCCGAAATAGAAAGCCGCTTGGCGTTGTTGTTCCAAGGTGTCGCGAACTTATCCGGGGATTTTCCGGTCGAGCCCTATCGTACCAACGTCCGCAGCGCAGAGGCGCAAGCTAAGATTGCACAGACGGCGCGCTATATCAAGTCTTTGGAACCCGTGTCGGCGATCGTCGTGCCGGTTGCAGGCGAAAATATTTTCCGCGGTGGTCCATGGCGCTTTTCTCTTAACGTTTATAAGGACGGGCTCATCTATCGCAAGGGGGAAATAATCGCGTCAGTTGCCGTGCCAAACGGTAAAGACGTAAGCGGCGACCAAGGTGCGCTTATTAATCTCAACACCGCCATCAGCCGTGCAGCTATTGACCACGGCATGCCGCCCATGCTGGCTGACAATCCTACGACGGCTCCAGACGTTTTTAACCGCGAAGTTGAGCGTCTACTTGCAACCAACGGTCCGGCGATAGTGAAAGCCATCGCAGCCAATGATATTTACGCGCAAGGTCCACTGAGCGCAGAGCTGACCGTCTCGCCAAAATGACGGCACGCTATGTCGGCATTGATCCCGGACTAGTGAAGTGCGGTTACGCGGTGGTGGCCGCGAGCGGCGAACGACTCGCGCTTGAAATCGTTCCAACGGATAAGTTGACCCAACGATTTGATGTCGACGCACGCGCAGGTCCGCTTGAGATGGTATGCGTCGGCAACGCCACCAGGTCCGAAGCAGTCGTGAAAATGATTCGCGATCGCTGGCCAAACGTGCCGCTCACGTTGGTTGACGAACGCAACACGAGTCTGCTTGCCCGGCGCTATTACTATGAGGATCATCCCCCGCGAGGTCTGCTGCGCTTTATCCCCCGTGGACTCTTGGTTCCTAAAGAGCCCCTTGACGGCTACGCCGCCCTATTAATCATTGACCGTTACCGCAAAGCGAGCGTCCCGCGACAGGAGACTTGACACCAAATAGCCGAAAACTTGAGGAGGTGTCGGTACTCTGAAACTCGGTCAGAGGCTGGACGCCTGTCCCTGCGCATAGCTCGTCGGGCGGCAACCGGGTATCATGGTACGAGGAGGACCCGTGTCGAGGCGGATCGTTTACCCAGTTGGAGTTGCGGTAACGCTCGCGGTGCTAGTGTTTTTAGGCACGCTGCCTGCAAACGCCGTTACCTTCAGCTTAATCTCCTCGGTCAGCCAGGATACGCCTCTCGCGTGGTTTGGGCCGGTGGGGCTCACCATCGCTCGCATTTTCGAAGATCCCAGTCGTGCAGACGTTATTAACTTCTCAGACATTGGCGAAGACGAGTACTCTGGCTTCGCATTTGAAGTGCCCCTTGGAAAGCAATCGAGTGCGCTTGTGCCTGCATTTGTGGGAGTCTCGACAAGTCCGCAGACATCCGATACCAACGCGCGTTTCGTCCTTGGCAACGACGCACAGACAGTTGGCCTCGAGCTCAATTTACTCGGCGGCGACGCTTCGATCGGACTGCAAAGCACGGGAGCGAGTTTTGAAAGCAACCCGCTTAACGCTCGCATTGAGGGACCGGCTGTGTTTGACTTTTACAACTTCCCGAATGCACCGGGTCGCATCGCCAGCGCAAATCCTTTGGCATTCGGAGTGTTTGGCAACCATGCACTCGCGCCAACGTTGTCTGCGTCAACTGGGACTAATGCCGACGAAAGCGCCTTATCCTCGCCGCTCGTGAGCTCGCTGAGCCCTCAAGGGCCATTCTGGTATGGAGCGTATGCACCGGCTACGAGAGGCGAAACAATCCAGTTGAGCGTTCCGTTTAAGCTAGCGAAGATTCCCGTCAAAGTGCGTTTTGGGGAACAGTCAGAGCAGCAAGTGCAGTCAAGTTCGCTCGCAACCCAAATTCTTGGTCCTGCTTTTGCAAGCTCTGCTAACTACAGCTCGCTCTCTGGCGGTGTAACGCTCGCGTTGCCGCTGCTCACCAGACGCGCAACCGTAAGCCTCGACGGATTGTACGAGTCGTTGCAAAACCAAAAAATTCCCTTCGGACTCACGGGCTCCGCACAGCCTGCGGCGCTCGCAGGTGCGACATCGCCTGTCGTCTATTATCCGAATCTGACTGACATGCAACAGTACGTTGGAGCGGCGTCAGTTGCGCTGCCGGTAACCAGATCGTTAACGGTGAACGGGAGTTTCTCGGAACAAGTGTATGGCGGTGTTGACCTCAATACGCTGACGCAAAGTTTAAGCCAGCACAAAACAGCTTACGGTGGAGGCGTCGTCTATAATATCCCCAAGACGCACTCATCCATCAATCTGTTCTTTAATCGTAACGTCTATACTGACGACAACGCACCGACGTACAACTTTACAGAGAACCAACAGAACCTCTATTTCAGCGTCAAGTTCTAGCGCTGGCTCCTAGGCGACGAGTTTTCCTTATTGGCGCCGCAATAGCGGCTCTTGTCATCTGTGTGTTTGGCGCTCTAGCCAGTCGCCCGCTGCGTGCAACGTGGTCTGATGACTTTGGGAATCGCGCGCTACTGTCGGGCAAGAACGCACGGGCGCTTGCCGCATTCGACGCAGCACTGCGTCTTGAACCCCGTTGGAAATTCTTGCATGAGGACCGGGGTAGAGCACTGCTGCCCGCCGCGCCGGCCGCCGCCTTGGCAGAATTCGAGCGAGCCAATTGCGGGGCCCCATGCATCGCCGAAGAAGGCGACGCGCTCGTACGGCTCGATCAATACCAAGCTGCGGGCAACAAGTACGTAAACGCTCGCGCGGTGAGCCGCGTGTCGGAGATGGCGCTGGCGCTCGCGCACGCAGGCAAATACGGCGCCGCACTCGCACTCGAAAGCGCGCTCGCAAGGCGTTTAGATGCGGGCTTCCTCGAGCGAGCCGATCTCGCGAGCACGTTTGCAACCCAAGGCGAAATTTATAGCATCGCGGCTGCGACGGGTAGCGGCCAGCGGCCAATGCGCGCTTATGAACGAGCTGCTATCAACGCGTTCGCGCAAGCTTCGGCGTTGGCACCCTTCAACGAGGGCTATCTATTATCGTATGGCTTTGCGCAGGCGCGCTGGGGCGACCGCCAGCAAGCAATCAATGCATTTCAAAAAGTGCTTGAGATTCATCCAGGTCAGCCTGACGCGCAAACAGCACTTGCACGCTTGCAAACCGATACCGCTCCAGGCGGCCCATGAAGCGGCTTCGCGTCGCTTTGGAAGTGCAGTTTGAAGCGGGAACTGCCACCGGCCTCGGAGTCTACGCGGCAGGCTTAGCAGGCGCCCTGCGAGAGCGTGCCGATCTCGAGGTCGTTGAGTTAGGTGACGCTCGCTACGATCTTTGGCGCTTTGACCGACGCGTCTTCTGGGACCAAGTGCGCGCGCCGCAGCTCGCTCGCGCTGCTAAGCCTGACATCACGCACTTCACGGGAGGCACGCTGCCCGTGCTGATGCCTCGCCCCTGCGTGCTGACGCTGCACGATCTTGCGTGGCTTGAGGGCGCAGCTCGTGCGCGCCCGTATGCCAATTTTTACTTTGGCACGTTGCAAGCGCGCCTTGCACCCCGTGCTGATCGCATTGCTACTGACACTGCGACAGCACGACAGGAGATCATCGAGCGGCTGAACGTTGCCCCGGCAAATGTCGTCGTAGTCGGAGCCGGCGTTGATTCACCGTGGTTTTCGGTCGTTCGTGACGTTGAAAATGACCGGCCTTTTTTTCTGTGCGTTGGAACGGTTGAGGAACGCAAGGACTTTCAAACCGCAGTACGCACACTTGCGGCCTTCCCCAACCACCGGCTCGTTATCGCTGGTCCGCACACGAGCTATGCCGATGCCGTCACGCGCGTTGCACAACAAACTGGCGTCGGCGCCAGAACGGAACTTCTAGGCTATGTCGATGAGGCGACGCTGCGCCTGCTTTATGCTCGCGCGAGCGCACTGCTTTTCCCGTCTCGTTACGAAGGGTTTGGCCTTCCGCCGCTACAGGCTTTAGCTGCTGGGCTGCCAGTGGTCGCAAGTGACATACCGGTGTTGCGCGAGGTACTCGCTGACTGCGTGCAATGGGCTACACTTGGCGATGCAAATTCATTTGCTAACGGCTTACACGCGGTCGTTGACGCTAGCCCACACGTTCGTGAACTGGTTTTACGCGGGAAGGCGCGAGCCACGACATTTACGTGGGCCGCAGTCGCGCAGCGAGTGGAGCAACTTTATCGCAGCGTGGCCGAAGGCGCTTAGTACAAACCCTCTACGCGAGAGAAGCGGCCGAAACTCGCTTCGGCCGGCTCAACTTAACCGTTTTGCTTTACGCCGCCACCATGATTTTTGGGGTTGCCGTTACCCGAGTGATTGGAGTGCGCCTTGTTGCTTTGATGTACGCTTGTGTTTTTGTGACCGGGTTGCGAGCCGGGACTGTACGGATTCTTCCCTGGCCCGTACTTCCACTCGCCGTGGTTGGATTGGGGGTGATAGCTTTCACCAGTCGTCTGAGCACCCGGGCCTTTTGTATTGGAGTTATCAAAGCGGTTCCAGGGCGAGGCGTTTGTGGGCGACGTAGCTTGATAATGTCCTGCGTAGAGATGTTGGGTGACGCTTTGAACATGAGCTCGCTGTTGTTCGAACGACGGAGGCTGTTGCTTGGGCGCAGGCAAGCTTGCAAAGCGCGGCGAGAGCGATGCCGTTCGAGTAAGCTCGGCAGGCTGCGTGCGTGCGTAATTGAGGTTTGCCTTCGTCGGCACGACAGGCAATGCGCTCTTGACCAGCGCGACGTTATGAAGATCCTCATCGTGCACCGCAATATAATGGTAAGGCGTGCCGTTTGTGAAGTTAGCATTGTTCACAACAGCTACAGCGCCGGGTACTGAAGCATTGCGGCAAACCTTGGTGATATTCACGTTCGTGACGTTCGTAACGTTTGTCACGTTGGTCACATTGGTAACATTATAAATATTCGTGCGGTTGACGACTTGCGGGCCCCACCAAGGGTGGTAAACTTCGTATGGCGCAAGCGGCACCCAGCCGACGTTGCCGAAAGAAAGGCTCAAGCTAAAGCCGTTGCCTCCACCTCCGCTAAATCCGAAGAAACTAACCAGCGCAGGCCGCCACACCGGACGCGCATAGACGGGACCCGGATACCAAGCCCAGCCGCCATACGCTGTCGCATAGTACCAGCGACCGTAGTGATAGGGCGCCCATCCCCACGGCGCGTAGTCGACCCAGGTCCAGCCATAGTATGGTTGCCATACCCAGTGTCCGTTATGGTATGGGGCCCAACCCACAGGTTGGTTATAGGCAATCCACACTTGACCGTAGTTGGGATCGCTAACCCAATGCCCATACGAGTTAAGTTCGCCAAGGCCGACCATGCCAGAGTCCGCATACGGCCCTGAATCGACGTGCGCGTAAAATGAGTCGCGTTGGGCGTTCCACTGATCGAAGCCGTCGAGCGCGACGTAACTTGTGCTTGAGATCGTTGGGTTTGAAGCAGAGCCGGTTATAACGACCGAGCGCCCATTTTCGATTGTTTGCGTGCCTTGGGGCGACACAAGATCCGCGCTTCCTGAGCGAACACTCAACACGGTGTCACCAGAGTCCGTTACGGTGACGCGATAGCGTCCGGCTTGGTCGGGGCGAATTCCGATCGACGGCGTTTGCACGACTGGACGCGACGTTGCGTCTGCAAGGGTACTCAGCTCGACCGTTCCTTGTGCGAGCTGGAGCTGATTGTTTGGGTCGCCTAATTGTGTGAAGCGTAGCTGCGAATCTGGTGCAACGCGAACAAAATTCGCGTCATCAAACTGGACCTCGGCGCGCGCATCGCTGGTTTTGTCGGTTGACAAATAGTCGCCGGCCGCGACGGGTGCGTTCACAGCGGCAGCAAAAATGTCACTTGAATCGCCATGTTGCATGGTCACGGTTCCACTGAGCAGGCTGACTCGGGCAACCCCAGGGGTCGTGGCGTCGTCGGCTCGCGCACCGAGCGCGCTGACCCAAAGAAGAATGCGCAAAGCAGGGACGCTGCGAGCAAAACCAAGCAAGTGTAACATCGATCCGGTCATCTGCTGCCTCCTAGGTGGATTGTCGGAACCACGTCATAAGATTGTAAGGGTGTCGCGGGCCACATATGTGAGGTAGCGGTGAGAAACGGGTTAAAAGTTAAGGAGCACGACCTCACCTGAGAACGTGCTCCTTTTGAGACCGTGTCGCGACTGCGCAATTAATAACGCAAGACGACGATCCGGTTGGCGTGGAAAACACCGTTTTGGCCCCAGTAGCCTGCAACGTTAACGACCATACTCGGCGCAAGCGTTGTGCCGGTTGGCTTGATGATCGTGCCTTGGTGCAGCGTCACGGGGTAGAATTGGTCGTGGATGCGCACCGTGATATGAAAGGGTACGGCATTGGTCACCACCCCTTGGATGTCATATGCACCTGTGAAGCGATCGTCGCCATCGAGTGCGACCACATTGCCTGTTCGAAAATACAACACATCCGCCTTGGCGCTGCCCGCAAAGCAAGCGAGCGCTGCGACGGCGATGCAGACTGCTACAAATTTGCGATACATGAATTTCCCCTGTCCTTTCGTGCAAAACCCTTGCTTGGTTTTCGGTCAAAGTAACGAGTAAAATTCGCCGTGAAGTTCCAAGCGCATGCGCGAATGGTGAAATGTTGGTTAGAAGACTGAGAAATTAAGGAGAAAAAACGCTATGCAGGCCGCATCCAAAAGTAATGTGACCGTCTATGGCATCAACCATATAGCACTCGAGGTGACGGACATCAATAAAGCGGTTGAGTTTTACTCAGACGTGTTTAATCTTCGCAAACAAGATGAAGGCGAAGGCGACGCGTTTTTTGCGGTAGGAGCTCATCAATTCTTAGCTTTGTTTGAGGTCGGCGCACGCAAATCTGACGGCGTTCGTCACTTCGGCTTCATCGTGAGAGACGAGCAGCAAGTTGCCCAAGTTCGCAAGAAAGTCACTGAAAAGTACGGTTTGAAACTTATCCCCGGGTTTCGTTGTGACTTCCACGACCCATTCGGCAACAGAATTCAAGTCGTCGATTTACACGATGAGTCGCTCGTATGGCTCATGCCATACCAAGAGGTGCAAAAAGCGGGAATACAGTTCCGTTAATAAAGAGCTGACGAGAGATTCCAGCCTGCATTGGGAGGCGGCTGCGAGGCAAACAGTACCTGCACAGGATAGGACGATCCGCCTTCGGGCATGGTAACGATGTTTAAACGCCGGTAGCCGTTGGCAGGCACCACAACTGTCTGAATGAGTGCGGGATGATCCGGATCGACAGGATGGAGTTCAACGAGGCGCCCATCGATGAGAAATGTTCCGGTTGCGCGGCCACCCCTCGGCTCAAACCACATGCCAACGCGCGTGTCGGCGGAGGTCGAGTTCAACAACGTCACCGATGCTGATTGTTTGACCGCATAGTCACCGCCCAAGACCTCGCCTTGAACGAGGTTGGGCAACGGTAACTTGCCGATGAGCAGTACCGCCGGTGCGTCACCGACAGAATAAGAAATATCGTAATTAAAATCTGGGACTGAGTAGATGCCCCGCGCATGTTTCACGGCGCTTGAGAGAAGCGTATCGGATATCGGGCCGACGGGAATCTCAGAAGCATCTTGCACGACAACGGCAACGCGCACACCGTCGCCCGAGACAACACGCAGCTGCATGAGGCCGCTCACCAGCGTTGACGGCGGGAGTAATTGATCGGAAATGTTAACGGTTGCATGTGGTGGCACTTCAAAAACTTGCCCCTCGTTTGAAGCGTCATGGACCAAGAATCGTTTGGTCGACTCATGCCCGACAAAGAGAATATTTGGACTGGGCCCGGCAATGCCCGCGGTGAGTTCTAAGAAGCTTGAATCGATGCCGCTGTTCTGTGCTTTCACGACAACGCGGCGCGGTTGCGACGAGGCGTTATTGTAATGATAATAGAGCAAGCGCGCCGGCTCCGAAAAGTTCACATCGGCATAGAAGAGCGTACCGTTTTCGGTAATGGTCTCGGGAAAGTCTGAGACGAGCAGATTCTTCGGCGGCAGCGCAGGTTGCGCCAGATTGGTAACAGCGACCGTCACATCTTGGTGGTATGGAGCGTACCCGGGCCCTGTGATCGACAGTGGCACGACAACAGTCACTGCCTGATCGGGCAGCAGCTCGTGATTGTATCGCACTTGTTCTGGGAGCGCTTTTACGGTGGCGCCAGGTTGGGCATAGGCAACAAGTTTGGCGGCTTGTGCCGCAGCCTCCGCGACGTAATCTGATGATGCAGGATCACCAGTAATAGTCACCGTGGTAAACGTGTACGCTTTACCGGCGTATGCTTGAACCGATACCGGCAGCGTTGCCGTTAAGCCGAACTCATCGGTCACGGTGATGGTTGTTGTTCCAGGTCGCAAGCCCGCTAAGTCGATGGTACGCTCGATCGGATTGAACACGGCGCGAACGATCGCGGGGTCAAAGCCGGATAGGGTGAGGATTCCACTTGGCGGCGATTGCACGCGTACTGACAAACTTCGGCCGAGAATCAGATACGCTGACGATTGCTCAAGCGTCACGGGAATCGGCGACGGCGGCACAACGATGGCCGGTGGCGTCGGTGACTCGGTCGGGACAGGCGACTCGCCCGGCAAGAGCGAGGGCGACGGCGCTGGCGATGACACAGACGGAGAAGCAACAGGACTTTGCGAGGGGCTCTCGCTGGGCGACGGCGATGGGCTATCGAGCGGATCAGCCGAGGTCGGTGCACCAACGCCGGTTGCGATCGCAACAACAATGGCAAAAAGCAGCGCGCAAAGTAAAACGCCTGCTCGTAGCACTGCGCCCCCGCGCCTCATTAGGCGATTTGCTGTTCTTGTCGGTTCACTGCTTTGGCTAGAAGCGTTTTATAGCCATGGCTGGGGAAGAGCACTGTGACCAAGTCGCGTTCCGAGCGCTCGACAGTACCTTGTCCGAATTTGGGATGATTGACGATATCGCCGATGCGGAACATCTCGGCCGAATCGAGTGCCGGCGCGGATTCCTCACCTCGAGAGAGCGCTGCGCGGCAATTGTCGCACGCGCCGCAATTAATGCGATCGTATTCTTCTCCAAAGTAATTCAAAATGAACTTGCGCCGGCAGCTGCGCGTTTCACAGTACTGCAGCATCATGGCGAGCTTACTTTGGTCGTAGGATTTTTTAGTTTCGTAGCTCGCCAAATTCAGCGAACGATCCACGTGTTTTTTAAGCTCGGGCGGAATGCCGTAGGTGCCTTTGGACACATTACGGATGAAGCCGCCCTTTTTGAGCAACGCCAAAATAACTTTGAGTTTGGTCAGCGGCAGCTGCGAGATCTTGCGCAAGTCGGTGAGCGACACCCCATTGTCTTGCTGCTCGAAATATTGTAACGTACCGAAAACTTTTTGTACCTCTTCGACATCGGGATACTTGCCGGTCAAGAAGTAGTTTTGCACGCGCGTATCGCTTTGGCGATAAAGCAGCAGGCACAGCGACTCCAACCCGTCGCGTCCGGCGCGCCCAGCCTCTTGCGTATACGCTTCAACGCTGCCTGGCAGATCGTAGTGAATCACGAATCGAATATTCGCTTTATCGATTCCCAAACCAAAAGCGTTGGTAGCAACGACTATCTTGACGTCTTCGTTCATGAAGTGATCGTGGACCCGGTCGCGCTCGGCCTTTTGCAGTTTGCTGTGATAAACGTCGGCCTGGACGCCAAGCTCTTCGCGCAGATATTCTGAAACAGAATATGTGTTTTTGATAGTCGCGGTATAAATGATGCCTAAGCTATCGCGCAGCGGCCCCTGCAGCTTATTGCGCAAGACGCGCAACTTGTCTTCATCGCTTGTTGCGCGAGCTACCTCATACACGAGGTTGGGACGGTCGAATCCGCGCACGATCGGCTTGGCCGAGGGAATACCAAGCTGCGTGACGATGTCTTCGCGCACGGCTGGTGTAGCTGTCGCAGTTAAGGCAAGCACCGTAGGGTGACCCAGCGCGCTTATGACGCGCCCAAGGTTCAGGTAAGCAGGGCGAAAATCGTGGCCCCACTGCGAGATGCAATGCGCTTCATCGACAACGAACAGCGGAATGTGCAGACGTTTGAGCACATCAACGAAGGCCTCATCTTCAAGGCGCTCGGGCGTGACATAGATGAGCTTGAGGTTGCCGCGTGAGATCCGCTCGAGATGCGAAACTTCCTCTTCCTCCGTCAACGTGCTGTTGAGCGCTATGCTGCCGCTGATACCGGCGTCGGCCAACATGTCAAGTTGATCCTTCATAAGTGCAATCAGCGGCGACACGACGACCGTTGTCCCTGGGAGTAAGAGCGCGGGCAACTGATAACACAGCGACTTGCCTGCACCGGTCGCTAAAATCGCGAGTGTGTCTTTGCCTTCAAGTACGCGGCGGATGACATCTTCTTGGCCCGGATAGAAATGCTCGTATCCAAAATGTCGTCGCAGTGCTTCGTTAAGGTCGATGTCGACTGACATGACGTTTTTGTGATGACCTTCCTAAGGTTATAATCCTGCGGCGCAGCCCTAGAACGCCGTTATGCCGGCAGTGTATACCTACCGTTGAGTCGCGAGGGATAAATCGCCTATTTGCGGCGTACCCAGTTGGGCTCGCTTTTAAACTACCATTTTGCCCATGAAGCTCCTGCTCTAGGAATGCCAGCGCAAGCGCCGAACCACGGGGTTTGTGGCTGTTGCAGAAAATGGGTCGACGCTCACTTTGTACCGCAAACACCGTCCCATGGCGTTCGACGAACTTGTCGGACAGCCAGCGGTTGTCACAGGTTTACAAGCAGCTGTTAAGAGCTCTAGAGTAGCGCACGCATATCTCTTCGCCGGCCCACGCGGCACGGGCAAAACGTCGGCGGCCAGAATCCTC
>JBPYDX010000075.1:0-12249 GCA_051986115.1 Candidatus Eremiobacteraceae bacterium | reverse complement strand
CCGATGCAGACCATTCGCGCCCCGCGCTCTACACGAAAGCGGATGGCGGCAAGATGGATCTTTACGTAGCATACGAGGAAGGGCGCATGCTGCGGTTGGGTGCCACGCCGCAGGACGCTCAGCGCATGGGGCTGCTGACGATGGCGCATGAAGACTGCGATACGATTCCATTCTTGTGGAAATACGCCAAGGCGTTTGCGCTTTACGACCACATCTTTCAAGGCATGTATGGTCCTTCAACGCCGGGGAACATCGATCTCATTGCAGCGCAAACCGGCCAAACGCAGTGGGCCCGCCATCCATCGCAAGCAGTAGCGCCGTCCGACACCGGCCCCGGCGTTCCGGTTGTTGACGATCTCTATCCGGCGTTTGGTCCCTATCATGGCGGCGAGCCAAAAGTCAAACAAATCGATCTCACCTTCGCCAACTTGTTTTTGACGCTCAGCGGCGTGTCGGCGACCGGCGCAGTTATCGACAACGATGATATTAAAGATGACATCGCGACGCTTGCAGGTTCAGGGAAGAGTGCGATTCCATGGGGTTGGTATCAGGAAGGCTTCAAAGACGACGGCAGCGGCACTTGGCCTGCGTACGTCACCCATCACAACGTTGCTCAGTTTTTTGGTTACGTAAGACAAAATCAGCCGTTATGGTCCAACGTGCATGATCTTACCGAGTTGTTGCCGGCGATCACTGCTGGCGCGCTGCCCGATCGCAGCGTCATCTTTGTCAAAGGGGGCTATCGAACGCCGTTTGACTGGTTACCGGCGAATGCGGATCCCGATATCCGCAAACAATTCCGCGGCGACGATGATCATCCGGGCTACTCAGACTCGCATGTTTCTGAGGCGATGGTGGCGACATTCGTGAACGCAATCGCGCGCAGCAAGTATTGGAAAGACTCGGCCATCATTATCCTATGGGATGACTCTGAGGGATTCTACGACCACGTGCCCCCGCCGGTGTTCGAACAGTGTCCGGACTCGCGACCTTGTGGCGATGGCCCACGAGTGCCGTTGATTCTAATATCGCCATACGCACGCGCAGGGGCGATTGTTTCCGATCCCGGCGATCATGCCTCGTTTGCAAAATTCTTGGGTGTGCTTTTTGATCTGCCCGCATTGGCTTCGCTTCCGGATGAGAAACCGTATTTGCCGCGAGGTCCGCGCGATGCCAATCCAGCACTCACCAATTTGCTTGGCGGATTCGATCCCGCGCGCTTAGCCGGAACGCTTGCGCCGTTGCCGGCGTCTGCAGCACAAATTCCTGACGCCGTCGTCGCGAAGATGCCGCCTGCTTTGTCATGCCGCAGCCCTGGCATTACACCAGTTGTGGTTCCTGGCGGATTGACCGCGCCGCCTGAGGGATTCGCGCCACGGACCAGCCGGTCGTATTAAAGGCTACGTCGTCGAGCTAATGCGTTTCGGCCAGCCTCCGATGATTGCGCCGACGATTGCAAACCCGATAAGCGGATAAAACCCATTAATCAACCACAAGCCAAGCGGTCGGCCTTCGAAGAGGTACTCGGTCAGCAGCGTTGCCAGCCAAAAAACGACGCCCATGAAAACGCCAAACGAGATGCCGTGCGCGGCCGTGTGCTGCTCGCTGTCGGCCAGAGCGATCGCTGTGCCGTACGCAAGCACGAGCGCCATGAGAAACCCAATGATAAACGGAACAGGACCTGGTGCAGTTGCGGTTGTCTTGCCAACCAGCGCCATCCACTGGTGGCCAAAAATGGTGTACCACAACCAACCCCACACGAAGTAGACGATAGCGCTAAGCCAAACTGCAGCGTGATTAATTTTGCTCATGGAAATTGACCTCCGCCGCGCTGCCGTTCGTGTCAAAATCGTTAATAACTTGCCAATTTTCATGATCTTCGAGTGAATCTAGGACGTAAGCGTGATGTGAATGTCCGAACCGTAAAATCCCGAGTTTATCGCCACCCGCTTCCCGTTCGAATCACGCACTGGCTGGCTGCGCTAGCACTGGGCGTTTTGGCCATGAGCGGAATGCAGATTTTTAACGCTCATCCGGCATTGTATGCCTCGGACGCGTCTGTCTTCGGACATCCGGTCGTTCAAATAGGCGCGGCCACGGCGCCAGACGGCCAGCCCTTTGGCTTCGTTCAGATCGGGTCACTGCGTGTCAACACAGGCCATGTGCTTGGCTACGGTCCGGACGGCATGGGCGGAGAAACTCCGCGCGCATTTCCTTCATACTTGACGATTCCGGCCTTTCAAGACCTTGCTTCCGGCAGACGCTGGCATTTTTTCTTTGCGTGGGTTTTGATTTTGTGCGCGCTCGTGTACGCTGCTTGGGCGCTGCGGTTGCTTCCAACACTCGACGACCTTCACGACCTGCCGCATGCGATACGCGAGCACGTCGTCCCGTGGAAATTGCCGCAGCTCGCTGCGCTCAATCCGGTTCAAAAGGTGAGTTACTTCGGAATCGTCTTTGTTATCGTACCGCTCGTGATTCTTTCGGGATTGGCGCTTTCGCCCGCGGTTGACGCATGGTTCCCTTGGCTGCCTGCGCTCTTTGGCGGCAGACAATTTGCGCGCTTGTGGCATTTCACCGGGATGATCGTTTTAATGGTGTTCTTCGCCGTTCACCTGATGATGGTGGCGGTTACAGGACTGTGGAACAATCTTCGCTCGATGATTACGGGTTGGTTTATCGTAAAGAGGCAATCACGATGAAACTACGTCGATCGGTCTTTCTTGGTCTTGTTGCGGCGTCGTCATTGACAGGTTGCGCACGTATCGCGACTTCGTTGAACGAAAATCCAACCGTTCAGAGACTGCTCCTGCTGCCCGAGCAGCTCGATCTGGCGCTGCTCGGCGCTGGCCAGCCGCTCGCGCGCGAGTACCCAGAATCGGCTATTTCTTCCGACTTCCGTCAAAACGGTTTCGATCCGCCTTCGTCGAGTGCTTACCAGCGTTGGAGTCAAAATGATTGGCGAGGGTATAACCTGTGGATCGATGGCCTCGTCGACCGCCCGCGAGCTTACGATCTGGCGACACTGCGAAAAACTTTCGTTCGCCGCACGCAGATTACGCGGCATGATTGTGTCGAAGGCTGGAGCGTCATCGGCAAGTGGAGCGGCGTGCTCGTCGCTGACCTGTTAACGACCAGTGGCGTGAGCCCGCTGGCCCGTTACGTTGTCTTTCACTGTATGGACGACGATGGCGGCGGCAATCTTTATTACGAGTCATTGAATCTGCCGCAAGCCCTTCATCCGCAAGCTATTTTGGCCTACGATCTGAACGACAAGCCTGTTCCAATCAAAAAC
This sequence comes from Candidatus Eremiobacteraceae bacterium, assembly GCA_051986115.1. GTDB lineage: Bacteria > Vulcanimicrobiota > Vulcanimicrobiia > Eremiobacterales > Eremiobacteraceae > JAFANK01. The sequence continues at coordinate 8,954 of JBPYDX010000075.1, read as the reverse complement.
GGCGCTCCGTTACGATTGAAAGTGCCGACGCAACTCGGCTACAAGAGCGCGAAGTACGTCCATCGTTTGGAAGTGGTGGCTTCTCTCGGCGGCAACTTCGGTATGGGCGGTTATTGGGAAGACCGCGGCTATGAATGGTATGCTGGAATCTAAACTATAATGGTTGAGCCGAGGCAGTCGCCCGCGCGAGAAGCACTGCGCGGGTTAGTCCATGCTCGGGATAAAGAGCGACGCCCAGCATCACGCGGCGCAGCAGCTTCACCTCAGCGGAGTCCTGCGCGCTTCCTTTGATAGCTTTGCGTAACGCTTTTTTGATGCGATCTACAGCAGCGCTGGCTTGATCCGCTTCCGCGTCGCTGACAATGACGAGCAAGCTATCGCTCCCGTGCGCAATCAGGTCGCTCGATCTGACGACGCTGGCCACGCGGCGGGCTAGCTCTGCCAGCGCTTCCTCGATACTGATGGTTGAATTTTTGCGAGCACCGCTAGCTGCAACGTGCAAGAGCACGATTCCAAAGCTGGCGTTACTCATTTTTGCCCAAGCAATTTCATCCTCGAGCGCGGCGAGCAAATCGAGGCGCACATCTTGCGGGAACCCAGCCTGGGCGAGTGTACGTTGCGCGCGGCGCGCAACTGTTTTGAGTCGCTGGCGGGCGGACTCGAGATGAGGCTGATCGGTAGCAAACGCGGGCAACGATGTTGTGTCGTCTTGATTGCTCTCACGCGCCGCAGGCAGCGCGCTTTCAATCCAGGCCGTCGGAAAACTTGACTCTTGCCAATTCTTTGCTTCAATCAAATAAAAATTTGCCGGGAGCCGCGCAGGGACATCGACACCTTTGTCGGCGACTAATGCGACCCGCGTGTCGGTGAGTAAAGCGGCGACGGCGTCGACAATTGCGCGTTCGTGGCGCGCCAGCGGCACGATGCACGCCTCAAATCCGTAGCGGCCCACAGTAGCGGCACGCAGTGCGTCGTAACGCGTGCTCTGCGTGACCGAGTGGCCAGCAGCGCGCACTGCCTTAGCGATTAGCCTGCACCGTTCGCACGGATCGTCGGCCGCACATGTCACGCAGGTAAGATTCACCGAAGCCACATGCCAATGTCGTCGACCGCCATCCCCAGCCCCTGCAGGCCAAACAAATTCGACACTTGCAAAGGCGCAAGCGAAGGCCATGGCGGCGCGAACCTCAAAGCCACAAAGCCATGCGAGCTACGTTTCTGCGGCGGCTTTCGCTGTATGCGGTTATCGCCGGCGCTATCGCGGCTTTGCTTGTCGCCGCCGACCGATATCGTTTTGAGGCGCGTAACCGAACGGTCGAGATTACCATGGATCAGCAAGATCTGGCTGATTTCGCACATGCCTACGGCTACAATCTTCAAGAACTCATGCGCCAAATGCGCCGGGCAGGTCTCACGTCGGTGGCTGTTTATGAAGAGCAGGGCCAGCGCGTTAATACGACAACGCACGCGCAGGCAATCCCAGGCCAGCAGCTGATCGACAGTGCCCTGATCTCGCCGATCTTGGATCCGATGCTGCGGTCGATGGTACGAGCCAATACGATCGACCCGAACGCGATTTATCTTATCGTCTACGATAACGCCACGCTGCTACGGTACGTTTCCGTGCTGCGCACGCAGCTCGAGCCACGAAGCGTCACAGTATTGCGCTGGCATCTGCCCGCAATTGTGGCGGTAAGAACGCAGCTCGACTTTTTTAACGGCCTCGGCATGGGCATTCCACAAGACATCGCCGACGATGTACGGCGCGCCGGCCTGCTTGTCGATCCTCGCATTCAAAATAATGAAGCGATGAGTCCCGAAGGGATCCACAGGACGTTCGCTCAGCTCATGCAGGGTGGTCGCATCGGCACGGTGATCTTTTTTGGCCCAAGCAACGCGGTCTTAGGCTACCCCTATAATCTCGATGCCACTGCCGATGCGTTTCGCGCCCATCCAACGGTGCAATTCGGCGACGTTGAGGCATATACAGAAGATCAGATTCAAAAAGGCAGCATTACGCTTGCACGCAAGATCGTTCAGCAGACGGTTCGCGTCCAAGCAATCTCCAAAGTTGAGCTCGATAAGCTCGATTTTGACGTGGTCATTGCGCGCTATCTGCTCGGCGTGCGCGAACGTAATATCCGCGTTATCTACCTGCGCCCGTACCCGCACTTTATTCAGCGAACGCTTCCCGACGGAACGATCGTCACAGAATCGGCAGAAGCGACCAACCTCGCAATGCTCAGCCAGCTCAAAGAAGCACTAGAACAAAACGGTTTTCGCGTCGGTCACGCCTACGGGTTTACAAACTTCAAGGGCATCAAGCTCGACATTCTTTATTTTATTGTGGCACTCGGTGCAGCGGGCGCGTTCTTGCTTTTGCTTGACATCTATGGCCTTAGCCGCAGTTGGATGCCATGGGTCTTTTTCATCGTGACGACTGTGGCATTTTGGGGCGCCTTTGCAGTCGATCGCGATTATATCGTCCGTCAGTTGTGGGCGCTTGGTGCCGCTTTGACGTTTGCTGTGCTCGCAGGTTCGACACTAGCGCCATATTTTCGCGAGCCGGCTTCATCGGCGAACGTTTCGTGGCTGCGTGACGCTCGCGACGGTGTTGCCTGTATGCTGCGGGCGTGCGGCGTTGCGGTCGTCGGCGGCTTGTTCGTCGTGGGTTTGCTTTCGCAAGCGACCTTCATGATCGAAGCGCAGCAATTTTTTGGCATCAAGTTGTTGCTTGTTGCTCCTCCGCTCGTCTTGCTGGCACTGTACACCTTTACACCTCTGTTTGGAGCGCCGCAAGCAGCGTCGTCGATTGCGCGCGCGCCGCTACGCATCTGGCAATTCGTCGCGACGCTGCTCGCGGGCGCCGGCGCAGCGCTCATGCTCGCGCGTTCGGGCAACGAACCAGACATCGGCGTTGCTGGCTGGGAAACAAAACTGCGTGGCTTTTTGACCACGTTGGTTGGAGCGCGGCCACGATTTAAAGAGTTCTTGTTTGGGTTCCCGGCGCTCATGCTGCTGCCCGTTCTCACAAGCGCCCATCGCCGGGCTGCGGGTTGGTTTATTGTGCTGGCCGCCGGCATCGCGCTTGCCGACGTCATCGACACGTTCAGCCACATTCATACGCCGTTGCTCGTAACGTGCGTGCGGATTATCAACGGCCTCATCTTTGGCGCAGTCATCGGAATCATCGTGCAGCGCATTTACCGCTGGCTGTGGACGAGGCGAACCGTTTCGTCGTGAGCGCAGCCGGGGCGCGCTTGCTCCTTTCCGGCTACTACGGATTTGATAACTTCGGCGACGACGCCATCTTGCAAATCTTTGTCGAACAATGGCGAATGCGGCGCGGCGCCGACACCCTGCGCGTGCTCTCAGCTCAGCCTATGCAAACCAGCGCCTTGGGCGTCGAGGCTATCCCGCGTACTTCGGTGTCGCGCATTGGCGAAACGCTACGCCGCACTGATGTGTTCGTGAGTGGCGGAGGTGGCTTGCTTCAATCGAGCACGAGCTTGCGCAGCCTGCTGTACTATGCAGGCCTTTTACATGAAGCTAAGAGCAATCGCGTCAAGGCGTGCATCTTCGCACAAGGCGTTGGGCCCTTAAGCGTCACCGGCAGGCTCATCGTACGCAACACCTGCGCAAATGTGGACTTAGCGATCGCCCGCGACCGCGCGAGTGAAGACCTTATGCACTCGCTGCTGCCGCGCGTCGACGTGCGCTTGGGCGCGGACCCCGTCTTCCTTGCCTCAGATGTGGTCAGCGAGCGTGCAGAACACGCCTTGGCGGCCGAAGGCATCCCAAGCTCAGGAGCGCTCGTCGCGGTTGTCGTACGGCCCTCGCGCGTGCTGCCCAAGATTGCGAGCGAGATTGCGCGCGCTGTTGATCTTCTTATCAACCGGTACAACGCGCAGGTTATTTTTGTGCCTTTCCAACCAGGTGATGGAGAAACGGCGGTCTCGATTATTCGACGCTGCAAGGGTGCGCCGGTGCTTTTGAGCGGAGGGTACAACCTAGGCACGATGACGGCGCTTTTCAAGCGCTGCAATGCGGTCATCGGTATGCGGTTGCATGCGCTCATTCTTGCGGCACGCTTGAGCGTGCCTTTTGTTGCGGTGCCGTATGACCCCAAGATCAGTGCGCTCACCGATAGTCTGCACTATCCGCTTGCACCGCTGCAACCCGGTAACGCGAATGAAGTACTTGGCGAACTGGACAGACGACGCGAATCGTTGGTAGCCCAACTGCGAGAAGCGGTTGCGACGCAAGCACAGTTAGCATCGAAGTCGTTTGATTGGCTCGCAGCGCTAGTAGAGGGCGCCGTCGCGTGACGCCGGAAACAAGATAGCATATGCGCCTTCGCGGGACGTGGAAGATTGGCCGCATCGCGGGTATCGAGGTGGGCATTCATCCGAGCTGGCTAATCATTTACGCTATGTTCGCTTGGTCCGCCATGGTTATCGCCCGCATGTATGCGCCCCAACTGCATGGTGCCAGCAACATCGTCCTTGGACTTATTGCCTCGCTCATGCTTTTTGCTAGCGTCGTCGCTCACGAGTTTGCGCACGCGCTCGTGGCGCGTCGCCTGGGCATTCCCATCGGGGGCATTACGCTCTTTTTGTTCGGCGGCGTCGCGACCATTGAAAGCGAACCGGCTACGCCCGCAGACGAGCTCCGCATGGCGCTAGCAGGACCCGCGCTCAGTATTGTTCTGGCCTTTATCTTTTTTGGTCTCGCCACGCTTGCGATGGCGACCAATGCCGTGTGGCTTGGTACGCTGTGCATTTTCCTAGCGTGGACCAACGGCGTCCTTGCAGTGTTTAATTTGTTGCCTGCGTTCCCAAGTGATGGTGGCCGCGTGCTGCGAGCTTTGATCTGGATGATGCAGCGCAGCCAGCCGAGAGCAACGCTGTGGGCGAGCCGCGTGAGTCTGATTGTCGCTGTAAGTCTCGTGGGCGCGGGCTTGTATTTCGTGGTGTTCATGCATCTCTCGCGAGGCTTGTGGTGGATGATTATCGGCACGTTCTTGGCTCAGGCGGCGCTCACCAGCGGCCGCCAAGCGCGCGTTGAGATGAGTTTGGAAGCAATGCAAGTTCGGGATTGCATGCTCAAAACATTAATTCCAGTACCGGCGGGCACGATGGTCGCAAATTTTATTGGTTTGGCGGGCCACCCCGGCGCTGCCTATCCTGTCGTCGATCAAGGGTCACTCGTGGGACTTGCTAACGTGCAACACACTGCGGGCGTGCCGCTTGCAATGTGGAACCAGACACCGGTGAGCCAAGTCATGGTTCCGATTGCCAAGACACCCGCGCTCAATGGCGCGGAGTCTGCGCGCGAAGCGCTCGCGCAGTTGCGCGAGCACAAAGTCGATGAACTGCCGGTGTATGACGACGGCGAGCTCGTCGGTATCGTGACGCGCGATTCCATCTATCGCCGGCTTCACGCGCGTCGACCACTTTGAAATCAAAGCAATGAAGTCGCGCCACACGTTCCCGATCATCGCCGACCGAGTTGACCCCGTCGAAAGCGAGCGCTCCGTACTCGAGTTTTGGAACAAACATCATATCTTCGAGCAAACACTCGAGCAAACCAAAGATGGGCCGCGCTACACAATCTATGAAGGTCCGCCGACAGCCAACGGCCGTCCCGGCGTTCACCACGTGCTCGCGCGCGCGTTCAAAGACCTTTACCCGCGCTTTTGGACCATGCGCGGCTATTTCGTGCGGCGCAAAGCCGGTTGGGATACGCACGGCCTTCCTGTCGAGCACGAAGTGGAAAAAGAAATCGGCATCCTCGATAAGAGCAGAATAGAAGCGGAGATTGGGATTGCCGAGTTTACGCGTCGCTGCCGTGAAAGCGTCTACCGTTACGTCGGTGATTGGAATCGTCTCACCGAGCGCATGGCGTACTGGGTCGATCTCGATGATGCCTATTTTACCTTGAGCAACGATTATATCGAATCGGTGTGGTGGGTCTTCAATCAGCTATGGGAGCGCGGGCTCGTTGCGCAAGATTACAAGTCTGTCCCCTACGATCCGCGCATCGGAGCAACGCTGTCCGACCACGAAGTTGCGCAAGGATATCGTGAAGTCGATGACCCGTCGGTGTTCGTGCGTTTCCGCCATAAGGACGATCCGACGACCTCGCTGCTTGCCTGGACAACAACTCCCTGGACCTTGCCGGCAAATATGGCGCTCGCGGTTCATCCCAATGTTGTCTACAGCGTCGTCGAACATGCCCGCGAAAAATTGATCGTTGCACAGCCGCTGGTGGAGCGTGTGTTTCGCGACGAACCGGTCAAGGTGCTCAAGACAATGAAGGGTAGCGAACTTGCCGGCGCTCGATACGAACCGCTTTACGATTACTGCCACGACAAAGCCGATCGTTACTACATCATTCCCGCTGAATTTGTCACGACCGATGACGGAACAGGCGTTGTCCACGTCGCCCCGGCATACGGGCCCGACGACCTCGCGCTCGGCAAGGCGAATAATCTTCCAATCTATTATAGCGTTGACTACACAGGTCACGTGGTGCCCGAAGTCGCTGTGGCGGCCGGTCTGTTTTTTAAAGATGCTGACAAGCCCATTATGGCTGACCTCAAACGGCGCGGTTTGATGTTCCGCCAAGAAACCTATCGCCACAACTATCCGTTTGGATGGCGAACTGATGACCCTTTGCTCTACATTGCCAAGACCGCGTGGTTTGTGCGCACGACCCTGCGCAAACAGCAACTGCTCTCGAACAATCAAAAAATACATTGGGTTCCTGAGACAATCAAAGACGGCCGCTTTGGCAATTGGCTTGAAAATAACGTTGACTGGGCAGTCTCGCGCGAACGGTTTTGGGGCACGCCCATGCCGCTATGGACCGACGGCAAGGAATTTATTTGCATCGGCTCTGTCGCCGAACTCTCTCGCCGCTGCGGCCGCGACCTTTCCACGTTGGACCTTCACCGCCCGGCCATTGACGAAATAACTTTTGTGCACGAAGGGCGTCAGTTCCGTCGAGTGCCGGAGGTGCTCGATGCGTGGTTTGACTCGGGATCCATGCCGTACGCGCAATTTCACTATCCGTTTGAGAATAAAGCGATCTTCGATGAAAGCTTCCCGGCGGATTTCATTAGCGAGGCGGTCGATCAGACTCGCGGCTGGTTCTACAGCTTGCACGCGATCGCGACGATGCTGTTTGACAGCCCGGCGTACAAGAACGTCATCTGTCTCGGTCACGTGCTCGACTTGGCCGGCGAGAAAATGAGTAAGAGCCGCGGGAACGTGATCGATCCCTATCTCATCTTTGACAAGCTTGGGGCCGATGCGTTGCGCTGGTACTTTTTTACCGGCAGTCCGCCAGGGGAAGCCAAGCGCGTGTCACTCGAGCTGGTCGAGGATGGATCGCACAAACTTTTCAACACACTGTGGAACACCGCGAAATTCTTCACTATGTACGCCGTCGCCGACGGCATCGCACTGCCGGACGATGTTCCACTGCGCGAGCGCAGCGATCTCGATCGCTGGACCGTTGCCGCCCTCGAGCAGCTTACGGCTGACGTTACCACATATTTGGAGCGCTACGATGCTTTAAGTGCTGGTCGCGCCATCGAGCGGTTCGTCGATGACCTCTCAAATTGGTATGTGCGGCTTTCTCGTGATCGCTTTTGGGGCGGCGGCAAGACTAAAGACAAAGACGCGGCATATCGAACGCTGTACCATAGTTTAACCAGGGTTGCATCGCTCTTGGCACCTTTTACGCCCTTTTTGGCCGAGTCTCTTTACCAGCAGCTGGTGCGATCCGTTGACAGTCGAGCGGGCGAAAGCGTTCATCTAACACCATGGCCTCAGGCCGACGTCGGCGCTATCGACTCCCCGCTCATAGCGGCGATGGGTGTAGCAAAACAAGCCGTCGACTTAGGCCGTCAAGCGCGCGCCTCGGCGAAGATCAAAACGCGCCAGCCGCTGGCGGTGGCGTACGTGCGTGCGCGCACAGCAGCTGATGACGCAGCGCTCGAACGTTTTCGCCCTTTGGTATTAGAAGAGCTCAATGTCAAAGATCTCAAGATCGTTGGCCTCGACGCGACCTTCATCGAGTATGCGCTGCGTCCGAATTTGCCGCGTTTGGGACCGCGCTACGGCAAGCAAATGTCGGCCCTGCGCGCAGCGCTGGCCGCGGCTGACGCGCGTGCGGTCGCAGCAGCGGTAGCTGCAAACAAGCAATTTGAAGTCGGCGCCGACGGGCAAACGTTTACGCTGGAGCCGCAAGACGTGCTCGTCGATAGCAAATCGGCGTCAGGCTTCGCGTTTGCTGACGGCGAGGGGATGCTCGTCGCGCTCGATACTCGCGTCGATCGCGCTCTCTTACTCGAAGGTCTGGCTCGCGAAATCGTGCGCGCCGTGCAAGATGCGCGCAAGCAAGCTGGGCTCAATGTCAGCGATCGCATTTGCTTGCGTATTGATGCGCCTGGCGAGTGGGCGCAAGCGTTGCAAACCTGGCGTGATTATGTTGCGCGCGAGACGCTGGCGCGTGATATCAACGGTGACCAATTCAGCCCGTTACTCGAAGTCGAATCGGCAGACAGCGTTCGCATTGCACTGGCTAAGGTTCCAAGCCCGTAAGAATTAGCGATCGCCTTCGCCTGAGCCCTTAATGACGCGCCCTGAAGCGCTCATGCGCGGCGCAACCGCAGGCGTTTGTTGCACTCGCCACATCATGTAGAGGCCAATGATCAGCATGGCGAGTGTCAGATATTGCGCCGCAGTCAATCCCAAGAAAATGATGCCGGGTTCGCGATAGAATTCAACGATCGTGCGCACGAGGCCGTAACCAGCGATGAAGCCCCAAAAAATGAGCCCATCCTTGCGTTTGCTCCAGCCATGCAGCAGCCATCCAAAGGGCAGCACGATGGCAAGCATACCAACGGCTTCAAACAGTTGCGATGGATAACGATAGCCGACAAA
>JBPYDX010000074.1:0-15747 GCA_051986115.1 Candidatus Eremiobacteraceae bacterium | reverse complement strand
TGGCTCACTAACACGTCAACGTACCGTTCGAGTGACGGCGGCAAGAATTTTGTGGCCGTCAAAGGCGCTCCCGGAGGCGACGACTACCATGTTATTTGGATCAACCCCATCGATCCGAATTACGTGATTTTGGGCAGCGATCAGGGCGGCACAATTTCTCTCAACGATGGACGCACTTGGAGCTCGTGGTATAACCAGCCAACGGCGCAAATGTTTCACGTCTCGGCTGACAACCGGTTCCCGTATTGGGTATGCGGCGGACAACAAGAGAGCGGATCAGCCTGCGTCAAAAGCCGCGGCGATTGGGGGCAGATTACCGAGCGCGATTGGCATACTGCCGGCGCACAAGAATACGGATACGTTGTCCCAGACCCGCTGCACCCGGGCATATTCTACGGCGGCAAAGTTAGTCGATTTGACGAGCGTACCGGTCAGGCGCAACAAGTCTCCCCGATGCCGCTGCGAACTCGTGGGTATCGCGTCGTTCGAACCGAGCCGCTAGCATTTGATCCCCTCGACAAACAAGCGCTCTACTTCGGGTCCAATCGCATTTACGTAACGCGCGACGCGGGCATGCATTGGCATGTTGTGAGCCCAGATCTGACGGGTTCTCATCCAACACTACCACCGATCATCGGCGCGTTCGAGCAAAGCGATTCCGAGCACGGCCATCATCGCGGCGTTGTTTACGCGCTCGCATTATCGTACACGCATCGCCGAACGATGTGGGCAGGGACCGATGACGGCCTCGTGTGGATCACCCACGACGGAGGGGCGCATTGGACGAACGTTACGCCGCCGGGTCTTAGCGCATGGAGCAAGATTGCGCAAATCGACCTTTCAAGAGCGGATGATCGCTCGGCCTTTGTCGCGGTCAACCGCTTTCGGCTGAACGACCTTCACCCGTATGTTTACATTACGCATGACGCTGGTGCGCACTGGCGGCTCGCCGTTGGTGGGTTACCCAGCGAGCCGGTCAACGCCGTGCGCCAAGACCCAGACCGTACTGGACTGCTATACGCCGCGACGGAGAATGGCGTCTACGTTTCTTTCAACGACGGCTGGTTATGGCAGTCGCTGCAGCTGAATTTGCCGCATACGTCCGTGCGCGATATCATCGTTCACGATAACGATTTAATCGTCGCAACTCATGGGCGTGGCTTTTGGATTCTGGACGACATTTCGCCGCTGAGGGAACTGGCTGCCCGTCCAATAACCGGGCTGGGTCCTCATCTTTTTGCAGTCTCCACAGCCTTTCGAATCAGGCGCAGCACAAATACCGATACTCCGCTGCCTCCCGAGGAGCCGACAGGGCAAAACCCTCCAAATGGGGCCATCATTGATTATGTCGTTGGAGAGCAAGCCTCGCACGTGGCCATCGAGATCTTCGACCGCAACGGGATGCTCGTGCGTAAGTATTCAAGCGACGATGTAGCGCCGCCACCCGTCGAACTCGATAAGCCTACATACTGGCTGGCGCCCTTCATTCGGCCATCAATCGATCCGGGAGAGCACCGCTTCGTTTGGGATTTGCGCGAACCGGCCCCAGCCGCAGATCAATATAATTTACCAATCTCAGCCGTACCGCACAACACGCCCTTCGTGCCGCAAGGCGCGCTAGTGCCGCCAGGCACGTACGTCGTCAAGCTGATCGTCGACGGGCGCACCCAGTCCAGCACGTTGCACGTTAGCATGGATCCGCGCGTCTCCATGACGCAAGCGCAGCTCAGCGAACAATATCAGATGGCGCACGATCTGGTGGCAACGATAACGCGCGCTACAGCGGCGCTGCATGCTGCGCGCGAATCAAAGAACCGGCGCGCCGGCAGCCTGGAAAGTCTCCAGCAGCAGCTTGTTATGCTCCTCGCCGTCATTGACGGCGTTGATGCGCCTGTGACAAGTCAAGGGCGCGCTGCGTTCTGCAGCACTGTTACACGAGCGCAAGCGCTAGGGGTTCAGGCCGGCGGCGCGCCACAATTGTGCGCACATTCTGTTAGCGGCCAGTGATCCCGCAGAGTCCGTGCGGCAGGCGACTCACATCGTTGTCAACCAGTTCGCGCAGGGTCGCAAAAGCGCGCCGTTCGTCACTCGTGGGAGCGGCGTCGGCCGACTCAACCGCTGTCTCCAGCGTTTCGAGCGCAAGCGCTAACGAATAGAGCGATGTGAGATTCGGCTGCGGATATCCCACCGAATTGTCCGGACTCGAAGCAGCAGCGCCGCCAGCGAGCACCGAGAGATGCTGCTCACCCGCGGCCAACTCAGACGGCGAGCAACCTGTTTTAGCACTTGTTTGGAGCGTTCTTATTTGCTTGAGCGCCGCGACAGCTGTGTGATACGCGCTCGTAGTATTGGCCCGCTCGTGCTCGATCGACTGCGCCAAATCGAATTGTTCGCGCAAGTCGGTATCGCTTGCTCTAACGCGCGGATCTTTAACAAGTTCCAGCGGCTCTTGCAGAACCTGGGCGTTCGCGCTCATACGAACTGTGTAGCGCCCAGGCGGCGCCCACGGTCCCACTGGCGTGCTGTTCGTATGCCCAGTCAAAGCTACCGCGCGCGCGTAGCGAAGATCCCATACAAACTGATGCAGACCAAGTTGAGTTGACGGTGGCTCAATCTTCTCTATATACCATGGCGGATATGGAACGCTGTTTGGGTTCTGGATGATTGGCCGATCGCTGCTCGACCAGTGCCGCACTACCTGCCCATTGCCATCGAGAACCTCCAACGTCATGGCAGTCGCAGGCTTGATGCCCAACAAGTAATCGATCACGGCACCATCTGGCGGATTGGGGGCGGCCGGCTCGTCGGGTGGCAAGCGTTCGCCTTGATCACTGCCGGGACGAACTCTCACCACGGTTGCTGGAGAAAATAGCCACGCGCCGCGCGGCAAAACATCTGCGGAGAGCTGGCGCAGCGGCGCAAGATCGTCAAGAACCCAAAAACCTCGACCATGCGTTGCCATCGCCAAGCTGTCGCCACGAATTGAAAAATCTCGAATTGAAACGCTAGGCAAATTCAGTTGAAGCGCCAGCCACGTGTCGCCATCGTCAAACGAAATGAATGGCCCCTTTTCGGTGCCTGCATAGAGCAGGCCAGGCCGCTGCGGATCCTCGCGTATCGCGTTGAGGTAACTTCCGCTTGGAATTCCTGAGGCGATCAGCTGCCATGTTGCGCCGCCATCGCGCGTCCGATAAACGTAAGGCTCTCGGTCATCAAGACGATGCCGATCGATCGCAGCGTACGCTTCTTGAGGATCGAACCACGATGCCTCGAGCATCGTCACTTTGCTCCACGCGGTCAGCTGCGGCGGTGTCACGTCATGCCATCGTTCACCCGCGTCGGTTGTCAGCCAAATCTTACCATCATCGGTTCCCACCCAAATTTGATCTTGCCGCAAAGGTGAGGGGGCGATGGTGTAGATCACCCCGCGGCGTGGACCGCTTCTCAAATTGTCTGCAGCGGTCGCTGCATCCAGATTCGCTGGCACGCCGGGATTAGGCCGAGTGAGGTCGGGGCTGATTATCGTCCACGAGTTGCCGCTGTCGCGAGTGCGAAAAAGCATCTGGCGTCCAAAGTAAAGTGCATGGGGATCGGCTTGAGATACGACCAAAGGCAAGGTCCACGTCTCTCGCCATTGCGTTGTTGGATACGGCATTGTCGGATCGATGATTTGATTTTGACTAGATTGCAGATCGTAACGATTTACTCGCCCACCAAAAAGGATATTCGTATCGAGTGGATCTGGCGCCAGCATCTCGCTTTCGCCGCCAACAGTCAGCGCTCGCCAGTCGCGAAACGTGAGTGAGCTGTAAGCAGATCGGCTTAGGGCTGCCACCGACTCGCTGTCTTGCTGCGCTCCGTACAACCAAAACGGAAAACGCGTATCTGTTGCGACATGGTAAAACTGCCCCGTGGGTTGGTTGTACCACGAGCTCCAGGTTGCGCCGAAGTTCAAGCTAATGCTAGCGCCCTGATCGCAACCCAAGATGAGACGCGAAGGATTGGTTGGGTCGACCCACAGCGTGTGGAAGTCATCACCATCAGGCGATCCTTTGATTGCCGTAAATGAAACGCCGCTATTCGTCGACCGGTAGAGCGCCGTGTCCGAAATGTAAACAATGTTACTGCGCTTCGGATCGACGGTGACGCCACCAAAATACCAGCCTCGGTCCCACAGTCGAGAGTCGGCGTTGATCAGATGCCACGTTTGCCCGCCATTGTCGGAACGATATAAACCACCGCGCTTGGCATCGGCGATTAAATAAATGCGGTTCGGCGCAGACGGTGCAAACGCAATTCCCATTCGGCCGAGACCACTTGCGGGAAGTCCGTGACCGGTGAGGTGTCGCCACATCGCGCCTCCGTCGGTTGTCTCGTAAAGCCCGCTTCCTGGACCATTCGACGGTGGGTACATAGTCCAGGGTGGGCGTCTTGTCTGCCATAGTGCCGCGAACAAGTGATTGTTGTTGCGCGGATCCATGGCAATGTCGACTGCACCGGTGTTCTCATTTGTGAACAGAACTTTTTGCCAAGTGGCTCCTCCGTCGATCGAACGAAAGACGCCGCGCTCGGCATTGGGTCCGTACGCGTGGCCCAACGCCGCAACAAAGACCCGCTGGGTGTTCTTTGGATCGACAACGACCCGCGCGATATGCTGCGAATCCAAGAGCCCAATTCGCTGCCATGTTGCGCCCGCGTCGGTAGATTTATACATGCCGTTGCCATAGGCGATATCGGAGCGCATGTCAGCCTCACCCGATCCAACATAGATAATCTTCGGATTTGATTGTGCAATAGCGATAGCACCGATCGAACCCACCGGCTGATCGTCAAAGATTGGATCCCAGGTGCGCCCAGCATCGTCGGTTTTCCAGACGCCGCCATCGACTGCGCCGAAATAAAAGAGTGTGGAGTTTCCTGCGACGCCGCTAACGGCGAGCACGCGGCCGCCTCGGAACGGCCCAACAAGGCGCCAGTGAAGCCCACTCGCGAACGACTCGAAAGCAGCTGCTGGTATTTGAGCTGGGTCCGCGCGAACGACGCTCGTAATGTGCACCGTGTGCGTGGTGACGGCTATCGTGGATGCTACGGCGCAAGCAAGGCCTAGCCAACTGTAACGGCTTCGCGAAAGCACACTCATGTTTTGCAACCCCAGAAGTCTGGTCCGAGGAAACGTAATAAGCTTGAATAAGGCGATTTCTTGTTCGAGCTTATTGTCAACCTCTCTAATTCGGAGGGACGAAAATGAACGTGACGTGGAAGCCGTATATCGAGCACGGAAACCTCAGTGAGCGCTCAAATCTGCCCGACAGTGTTTTTGCGTATCCTCAACAGCGCAAGAGCCGTTAACTGACCCTGCTCACGTTCGCAACGCGATCGCGCGCTTCGACCAAGTTATTGGCGTGACCGATGCGTAGCGTCAACAGGCCTTCGAAAATATAAAAGCGGCAGCGGACTACTATGGGGTAACATGACTGAGTCGTATTGGACCCAGCTCAAGTAAACACCGCCGAAACGCCGAGCGTTAAGAGGCACTCACGTCCGCCACCATTAAAGCAGCCCCCGTAATCAAGAACGTCAGGGTGAATTCAGACCAATTCAGGTGCGCCTCTGGGTGTTCGATGAGGAGCGGTATCCAAACCAGCACGCCGAAAAATCCCGTCATTAGGGCCATGAGGCGAATTGCAAGACGCGCCTGACGATTGACCAGCATAGCCAGCGCCGCGAGGCCAAATGCCACCGTGGTACCTATCGCCCAAAACATCTGGTTTGGCGGAATCCACCTTGGAACTAAACTAACCGTCTCGCGAAGATAGATTGCCTGAGCCAACGTAAACGAAATCGCGCAGAATCCAAGCCCAATACGCGCTATTCGGGCGTACGCCGCAGACTGAGCCGCATTTGTCTCCGTTGCCGCGAGCATTGCAATTGCGCCACTCAGTAAGGAGAACTGTTCGAAAAAGCCATCATATGCCCCAAAGACTTTCGGTGCAGCAATGATACCAGGAATGCAAGCCAGTGAAAAAAGCGCAAAGACGACAGTCAAAATCATTGACGCTGAGCGCGTGGTTCGGGGAAACAGTATTCCGATTCCACCAACAATGAGAGCGACCATGAGGCACGCACCGATTATTGTGCCAAAAGGCCAACTCCAGATCTTACTTAGGCTTTGCCACGTGTCCGGGTCATGCCACATGAGTGCAAGGACGCCGAACAGTACTGCAGACCCGCCAAAGATTATGCGCCCGTAGATCATTAGCTGCCGTTCGCGAGCAGACGCATGAAGATAAGAACGTGTGACACAAGCAGAGGCGGAACGATCGCGGTGACGATGTAGAACCCGGCGCCTAGCGAGCCTGGGTCAAGATTGTCTTTTGGTCCTTTGTAGATCGCGTAGAGCAAATCAGCTGCTCCCCACACGTTGAATATCCACACAGCCGCAATTGCCCAAGGAGCCATTCGCGCGAGCGCCACAACAGCGATGATTGCGAGCACCCCGGCGATAGCGTCGCCGTACGCTGCCGGTGCTGCCCAGCTTTTTGGTAACGAAGCTGCAACAACGCCAGGTACTAAAAAACTGAGGCCAATGAAGCGCAAGAACATGTGAGGCGTCACAAGACAAAGCAGCGCGAATTGGAGATTAGCGCCGTGCAACCACGGCCATACGAAGAGCCATGCAACGACAATGGAACTGACGAGGCTTGCAAGCGCGCTAATCCCGAAAATCACTCGTGGGATCATTTGCAGCGCCTAAGGTCCCGTCGTCAGTGAAGTGTACCAATATGGCGTCGTAAATGTGAAGGCTGCTGCGCCGGTAAATGGCGGGTTCGCAACCTGGACAGAACCACCAATTGGTGAGTTAGAGCCAACTGCCATAAACGAATTGCCAGCCGAGTCAAAGGTTAAAGCTCCAACGATTCCTGGAATGCTAAACTGAGAGCTTGGGTTCTCATTCGCTGTAATCGGCGACGCGTACGTCGATATGTCGTACACGGTGTTGCTGAGATTTCCGATAGCGCTGACGAACAGTAGGCCAGCAGCACCATCAAAAATGATATGCACAGCATACGGTGGAGCAGCCACTGAAACCTGAACACTCGTGTAGGGCGGCGGCAATTGCCGGATGATATTTCCAACCGAAACATTTGCCGGATTCGTGAAAAGAAGTACATCGAGGTTATTGTTGGCGTCTAAAGTAAAATCTTGAAAATTATCGGAACCGCTTGCCTTGGTTATGACCTGTGGCACGCTCGAGTTTGTGATTGGATGTTTAACTTCATAAATTGTGTTACCATCCAAAACGAACAGATTGCCTGCGTTGTCGAAGTGGATCGCGCTCGGGTTTGTGAAGCCAGACACCGTTACGTTCGGTGTGTTTCCATTTGGGTTCGGACGAACGAACTTGGCAATTTGAGGTGGCACTGGCGGGGCACTAAACGCGGCTGTAACCGAGACGTACACCGCGCCGGTCGAATCCGTTGGATCAACGGCTACGCCGCCTATGTTTCCATACGTTATTTTTCCGACGCTGGTGGTAGCCGCCGAGATAGGTCCGTCAAAAACGTCTACCTCTGTCGGAAAACCAGCTGAAATCACGCCGCCAACACCATACAACCGAGTGTCTGGGGTACTCGTTACATTGTTGTGAGTGGTCGTAGCGTTCGAGTTGCATGAGGCCGCGATAACGAGTGTGCTGACGATTCCTAGCCGCGAAATGAACTTTCTTGGCATATTTGTCCGCCCGCTAATGTAACACGATCAGTGATTTGGGCGTTTTGGACGGCAAAGGCTCCTTGCCTGCTCAATATTTCGCAGACCTCCGCAGGCCGATACTTTAATCAGGGAGTTCCATAAGGAGATAGGCATTGTCGAGCGCGACGAGTACAGAATTCGGACCCGAAAAAATTCTGGTAGTCGTAGGTTCAGTTATGGGGCTGCTCGGCGCGTTTCTCCCATTTTATCGGATGGAAGTTCAAGCATTTATCGGCCCCGTTGACTGGGCGCGCGTCAATCAACCAGCTCCCAATCTGATTCACGCGGGAGCGATCGGAGCGATAGTCATTCTCGCGACAATCACCCTTGGTGCGATTCCGTTTCTCGCACTTCCTACTCGCACGGCGAATCTGGCAGGGTTCGGGCTTGCCACACTCGTCCTCGGCATGGTGCTCAACGATTTCTTGCGGAATTCAATGTTTGGCAGGACTTTCGGCGCCGGTTTTTACTCCACGTTGATTGGCTTTGCATTTCTGTGCTACGTGTACGCGCGACGCGCATACTTCGGCTCATCGTAATCGTATGGGCCCAGTTCGCAACAAGCGCAAGAACGAGTGGCGCTTTGGTTCGTTCGAAACCGCCTGGCTTGTCGGGCTAATCCTTATACTTTTTCTAACCGTCACTCCATACTTAGGACCCACTCCGAACGTGCTTGGGGAATGGTCCGGCACGCCAGCGGTTCTACCCGCTGGGCTTGAGCAGACAGCAGGAAGGTTCGCGCGGTTGGAGATTACCGGTGTGGACGCACGCGGGATTTTATCCGGAACCCTTAAGGTCGATGGAGTCTCAGGACCAATAATCGGGAGACTGCACGGTCGTCATTTATCGCTGATAATTAACTCACCGAGCCCAAGCGATCCCACGTACTACGGCATGGGATTTGAAGGTACGGTCCGGCGAAATTCGATTGACGGTACGCTCGCAGAAATTGGAGAGAGCCAATGGAATCGCAAGCCCCTAAGCTATGAGGTCTCGTTGCTCCCAGGATCGGGAGAGTAAAACGACTGTCAGCAAATAGTTGCGGGCAGGTTTTCGTCGCTCGGTCGGTCTAGTTCGCGTGCCAGATGAATCGCCTCGTGCTATTTCTGTTGATCGCGTGCCTCGCTACCGTAGAGCCAAGCATGGCCGCTCAAGCCAACGGGCTTCCACCTGTACCTAGTGGCCTTTCGCCCGACTTAACAGCGCGGTTAACTAAGGAACGCGCCCAGCTTGTCAGCCAGGGCGATTTGCTACAAGCAAAAGTCGAGAAATACCATGCTGAGTGCGCCTACGTCGAGACGGCTGCAGCCGCCAACGAATCGCCTAAAGCAGCTCACTCGCCTTTACCGGTCGACACTGCGTTGCTGGCACGCTGTGAGAAAGAACAGCCGCAGATCCAAGCGCAAGTGCGTTCGTTCGCAGCGGCATCTGCGAAGTATCGCAAGGACATTGAGGCGGCAATCGCATCCACCGCCGGACCCAATGCTCTTTCCGCGCGAGTCGTACTTAAGGGCGGCGTGCAGCTGGTACAACCGACCGGACAAGCAACGAAGTTAACCTCATCCCGAGTCGTTGTGCTGTCATCGGGTGAGCGCGTAGTGACGAGCAAGTATGCGCGCGCGTCATTTCAGCTGACTGATGGCACGCAGTTCATTGTTGGCCCCGAGGCAGATGTAGTATTCAAGAAGGTAACAAACGGTTCGAGCTCACCTGCGCGAAACATGACAATGCAGCTAACCAAGGGTACAATACGTTGGGTCAGTGCTACAAACTCGAGTGCGTCGCCGCAAAATATTTCAATTGATCTGGCTTCGGCAAATGTTAATGTGGGCGGCGCCTCAATGCAAGCGAGTGTGTCAGCGGCTGGTGACGGCTACATCACCGCGCAAAAAGGTAGCGTGGCCATATCGCCCGCAAAGTCAGGATCAAAGCTGACACTCAGAGCTGGTGAAATCGTCACGTTCAGCGCTGCCGGCACCTTTGGAAATCCTGGGCCCATCCAATCAAAACAAGTACAACTTCTCTAGAGAGCCCCAGGGCAGTCAACTAGTTAAATTTTTCGACCTCAAGGACGGACCTCAGCCCGCGCCAAAGACGCGCTCTGCTGTTTCGATTCAAGGAGTGCCCTATGAAAAAGATGGCGATAGTATCGCTCCTGCTGCTGGCTGTTTTTCTGTCTGCGTCGACGAACGTTCGCGCTGACAGCGCGGTCACTACCCATTGGCGCGTCTATGCCTGGATCGGCCAAACCGTTGTCGACGGCGTTCTTACGATGACGACAACCGGGTCAAAAGTAGTCGGCAAATTCAGAGATAACCAGATTACTGGTGATATGGTGCAAGATGGTACACAGCTCAACGGAAATTGGAATGGTCCACGCGGTGCCGGCTGGATTACTTTGCATTTCCACAACGGCGGCAACGGCTTCGGCGGCTCGTGGGGTCAAAAAGGAAAGCCTGCTGATGGCAAGTTTGTGGGCACTCTGATTACCAATTCGTCAACGTCTAGTTCGTCGCAATGAGCTTATTGGGCGCCCGCGGCCACGCGAATCTCGGAAAGCGATTTTGAAAGGTCGCCGATGAGCTCAGGACCGACGATTGAGAGCGGCGTCGTTCCGTAGCACATCAGGCGATCGTGAAAATCCAGGAGCGACCCACGCGATCCAGTTGCGATGAAATAGTCGCGTTCGAGCAAATCGATCTGCTGGCGGCCGACAGTATAACTGATAACCTCGGCTGGATCAAGCGCGATCCCGTCAACAGCTTCCTTTGCGGCCTGCGGGCTAAAGCCGGTTTCTCTTGCATAAAAAGCGGCCGCCTGCGGCTCTGACATTTCGCCGCTTGCGAGCTTAGCATCGACAATGGCTCGAGCACCGCGCACGCGCTCCCACTGCGCGGTATAGTAACGAGCATCAAGGTCGTCGCCGTAGAGTCCTAGCACGACAAACATCTCCTCACCGTAGTAGGCCCAGCCTTCTGCGAATGATGAGCTGTCCTGAATCCTGCGGACCAAATCGGGACTGCGTCTGGCGATAGAGAGTTGCATGAAATGACCAGGCATGACTTCGTGTGCAGCAGTTGAGAGAATACGGTCGCGATCGAAGTCTTCATTTGCGTCGAGACGCGCCGCCGCTGCTGCCAGCGAAACGGGTGGCGTTATGTAATAGTATCCTTCCGTCTCGCGGCCGAAGGGACGCGGCGGATTCATTGACGCACCAGGAGACACCGGTTGCAAAAACTTCGGCGTTTCAACCACGTTGATGGTGCCAAGCCAACTTGGCACGCTAACGACCCTGTGGTTGGTGACAAAAGCCTGTAAGTACGCAATCTGCTTGCGGTAGTACGGAATGAGCGACGCGCCTTCCGGCGCTAGACCCCCGCCGGTCGCTGGACCAATCGGAGTGTTTCGCAAGCTTGCCAAGTGTTCAACCCAGTAGGTTGTTGCCCACCCGTGTGCGAGCTCATCTGAGGCCATGGGTTCGATTTGCGCTGCGGTGTACGGCAAGAGCAGCTCGTCGCGCAGCATCGCATCGTAGGCCTGCCTGCCGATAGAAAAGTTTTCTGGCCACTGAGAAACGTGCGCATCAATGTATTTCTTTTCAGCCACGATGGACGTTAACGCTGCGTCTCTCGCCGCAGTAAAACGTGCAAACTCGTCTGATGACAGTTGGGCCTTTGCGGCTGCGGTAAGTGCGCCGTCAAAAAAATCCGGTACACCTGCGAGCTCGCTTGAGCCGACGATCCCTTGGAGGTGACCGGGCTGTGTCACAAGCGCTTCGCTTGCCTTGATGTATGCCGGGGCACGTTGCAGGCGCGAGGTAATGTTGGCCCACGCGGCACGGACATCGGCTTTGGTAGCGCCGCTTCGACCTTGAATCGGTAAATACTGAAACTGTGTATAGATTGCGTTGACGACGGCGTTTCCGGGGGCAGCGTAATCTTTGCGAGCCCTCTGATAAATGGTGTAACGTCGCTCCATTGTGAGCAATTGCGCTTTCAACAACGTCGCATCGGAGCGAACGTGCAGTGTCTCAATAGATAATGGGATCGCACTGAGGCGCGATTGCCAGCTGTGGATTAGCGCAAGATCGCGCTTCTCGCTCGCAAGCGATGGCGTGTCCAGCATGCCGTCATAGCCTGGAATTCCCATTGAGGTAGCGTACAGCGGGTGCAGTCTAGCCCAGGTGAACGTTATGTCATGTGCGAGCACCTGCAGCTTTTCGTACGATGGGTCGCCGACCGGCGGCTGCGGCTTTGCGCTGTTCGGCGCGAACACAAAAACTAGCAAGCATAAAAGTATCGCTACTGTACGTCGCGCGCCAAGCAATAGGTTGCCTCCTTTAAGTAACAATTAGTGACATTAAACTGCCGATGAAAATTTTCGCTGCATTCATAATAAATTCAGCTTTCAGCTTTGGCATGACTCTACTTTTGGTGAAGTGAAAGCGACTCGGCCTTGGCCGAAATCGGCACTTGGCTTGTCACTGTTCTCAAAGGAGATGTGCAATGCAATTCATGTCAAAGCAGTTTCGTTTGCTGCTCGCATTGTTGGTGCTCGCTACTGTCATGCTGTGGGAAGTCCCGCCCGCTCAGGCGCAAGAACAGGGCGTGAGCGCGATCGTGCGCTCGTCGGATATGGCCGCAGGAAACTACGCCGTCTCTACGTTCCGTTATCGCATCACACCGGCCAACACGAAAGCTGGCGCCATGGCTGTGGGCACGCACGCGCTTGGCAGTCCTTTCCCGGCGACATTCCAGACAATGGCCTCAACAATTGCTCAAGTGCCGGCGCCCGGCTTTTATCCTTCGGACCTAGTCTACTTCGGAGGCGCAGTTGTTAAATCGCTTCAGTCGCACGACATCTTCGTCAACTGCACTGACGTCGCGGTCTGCTGGGGACACCCCGGTATGTTCCTTTCCGATTTAGGCAAGAGTAACTTTATTCATGTACTCGATCAATATGTAAGATCAACAGCCAACGATCGCTACACACTGGGAACATCTCTATTTACTAGCTATTCACTCTTTGCCGGGGAGAATGTTATCAGCCTCAATGCGCTGCTTGGCATCGTTCACGCAGCCGTTCGTACGTTAGGCCCGAGTTTCAATGGTTACGGACACATCTACCATGTTTTTCTTCCCAAGGGAGTCGATACGTGTTTTGATCTTTCGACCACGTGCTATTCACCAGATAACCCGTCGACATTCGTTTTCTGTGCATACCATGGCAGCGTCACGTACAGCGATATCGGGCACGTCCTGTTGAGTGTCGAGCCGTATCAAAACGTTGCCGGCTGCCAGGCTGCTCCGCCAAATCCAAACAGCCTCCTCGTCGATTCCACCAACAGCGTTCTCTCGCATGAGTTGAGTGAAAGTATCACCGATCCTGACTCGGCAAGTTGGATTTCTTTCAGCTCGCTTGACACAGCGGGTTTTGAAATTGGAGATCTGTGCCAGCCACTCGTAAACAAGGCCGCTCAGTTCTTGCTTCCGACATTGACTCTCAATGGCCACAAGTACGAACTGCAGCTGGAATATTCAAACAGGTACCACGCTTGCGCCCCAGGCCCATAAGCGCAAAACGGTAGTAAAAAAAAGGGGAGGCACGCGGCGTGCCTCCCTTCGTGTTCGGTGCTAGCGCTTTAGTATTTAAAACCTAGACCAATGTACGGACCTGAATGCGTTTCACTTACTGGCGCCCTTTGTTTTGCTGCCATCCGATCACCGCTATAGCCGAGATACAAGTAGAAAGGCTGCGCGAATTGGTAGTCGATTCCTATGTCACCTTTGTACGTGTAATAAGCTACGGTGTAGCTGATGCCCACGTTAGGCCCTGACTGCACCGTGTAAATGCCTCGCGTGTTGGGATAGTAGAAGAATGACCCGTACCAGCCCAGCGGTCCCTCAAAGTCAGGAAGCTTTTCCAGACCAACACCGCCGGCGGTTATGTTTGGATAGCCCCAATTATTGGACAGTTGGATGTAGCCGAGGCCAATCATGAATTTTGGTTTGAAGATTTGATATTCCAATCGACCATCGAGCGAGTTGCTTTTGGCAACAAATTTCGGCACCGTTGCAGAACCGCCGTCAATGGTGTTGAACTGCGTGAAGTTAGGGCCTTGAATCAGTGAGTTGCCGCTTGTTTGAAATTGGTCTTGGCGCCAGTCAACTTTGAAAGCCATCGGGCCGAAGTAGTATGCCCCGGCTGCTACGTATGAGGCTCCGTTACTGTTGACGCCATTAGCATATGCATTGTAGTTGCGGCTGTACGCGTAACCGCCTTGCAGGAACCCGAGTACAGGCCTTGCCGTTGGAACCGGCGTTGGCGTCGGCGTTGGTGCGGGCGGCGGAGGAGGCGGCGGTGTTGGTACGGGCGTCGGCGGTATGTAACGCACGACCGCTAAGCGCTGTTCGGGCACCCACTGGACGTATGCGCCAAGTGCTTCGCTGATCACGCGGATGGGCACGAGCAGCACACCTTTATACATCATCGGTGGCACGTCGAGCGGACGAGATTCACCGTTGATGAGTACTTCGTTCTTACCGAGCGTGACTTGCACTTCGGCTCCAGGCTTGCTCGCCTTGACCGACTTGCTGGCGCCATCGTACGAAACTGTGGCACCCATTTGTTCGAACATGCTGCGCAGCGGTACCATCAAAGTGCCATTTTTAACGAGCGCTGCAAGCACACGACCTTGTCGTAGCGTGTCAGGCGTGGCATACACATGACGGTCATTGAAGAGGATCGGAATTTCGCCAGATGGCGGGCTTCCAAAGTCCGGCGTCGCTTGTGCGACTTGACTTTGACCCGCTGCTGGAGTTGTCGCCGGCGCGGAAGACCATGACTTCAACGACAAGCCATTTGATGCGTTCGTGCTTGCCAACGTTGGCGCACTACTTGCGACGACAATCAATAGCGATGCAACGATCGTTAGGTAAGAGCGCTTCACCCTCGCATCCTCCGATTAAGAATGTGTTAATCCTGGAGGGTCGTTTGCGAGTGTGGGCGCTTTTCCCACTTTTGTAAGTTGTCAGCCCGCGTTGGGGGACAGCCAAGGAGGCCCTAGGTTAAGGCCTCCTTGCTGAAAAGTGTTAGGTCTTGGGTGGATCAGGTTGTTGACTCAGCGGCTGCAACACAGAACTAAATGAATCGCCACGTTGCATTGCAACATCGCCTTTTGTTGTGCACTGATTGAAATGCAAGCCATCGCTTTCGTTACTCAAGCTGTTGCAAACGTACGCATCAGTGGTCTTTTGTCCAGCAATTGTGCGATCGACGGTCTCCGAAATCGTACAGCCGTTGCCACCTTTGACAGTCGAGAAGGTCCACGTATCTGCTTCGTCGCCGTTGCGACCGCTAGCCGTTAGCGTGGCTGCATTGCAGCTCTGAAAGGCTGAGGTAAAACAACCAAAATCTTTTGTAGCATCTGAGTTGCTGGTTGTGCTGAGATTGACGGTTCCGCAGCTTTGAGTTGGCGCAGGTGAATCAGCGCGAGCCGGCGCGTGCGATGTGAGCGCCAGCGTAAGCATCAAAGCTGGAAGAATGATAATTGCGAGCCGCCCTACCATGCGAATCATGACTGAAGTTACTCCTTTCGCAAAAGCGCGATCCCTGTGAGCGCACTACCATGGAGTTGTACTTCAGCATCGATTCAAAGTTACTGAATTTTGAAGTGCCTTTTTGGTGCCGTTAAGTTTGCGTTAAGCCTTTCGGAATGATGAAGAAAGTGAACGAGCCCTCGGATCTCCGAGGGCTCGCGTGTTGTTGAGTTCGAGACTTGCCAGCTACACCTTGAACTGCAACTGGAAAGTCATCTGGAATGGATTGAACCCACCGGCATAGGGTTCGGCGAGATACGGCTGGTTGAATTGTGCGATCGGCGGCGCCACATTGCCAACCGGGTCGTTTGGTCCTGTGCCGTTCCAGAAGTTCGAGACGATTAGACCGTTGGGCAGGTACACGCACGTGTGGTTGTTAGGCGGAAATGCCTTCGTC
>JBPYDX010000073.1:0-15877 GCA_051986115.1 Candidatus Eremiobacteraceae bacterium | reverse complement strand
GAAGTAATTGATGAGCGGTCCGAACTTCACGTGTTCAGCGTGTGCTTCAAGCTGTCCAAGCCCAACCACATCATTTTCGATAAATGAACCGCTGACGGGCGTGCGCGAGTTACCAGATTCGATGATGCCCTTGATCCTGCCCGACGAAATAGCACCTTGGTCAATGTTGGCGACGACGTCGAGGCGCGTAATTGCCCACTGCCTGCCAGAACGCGACGGTGAAAATTTATTGATAAAGAGAAGCGTTGCGCCTCGAAGGCTCAGGGTAGCTCGCAGCGGAGTCGAAGGTTGGGCTGGTGGGGGAGGCGCGCCGGCGTTTGAAGGTCCAGAACTTGGAAGCAACCTGTTAAGATTGAAACTTCCATCTTGCTCCCTACGAATAGTGAGTGTGGGTGCATCAATTTCGACTCGCGCATTCGTCAGGTGAAGGCCGTTCAACGTGTAGCCAATCTGCACGCGCGGGCTTTCAAAAAATTGTCCGGCCCCACGCTCATCAATGCTGACGTTACGCAGTTCGAGTTGCCGACTGTCAACGTACAGGTCAACGCTGTTTAGATCAAAGCCTTTGCTGCGCAAGAACACTGCAACAGCCAAGCGAGCGATCGCCGACCGCGGCTTTTCAAAAGCGACGATCGCCACAAGAAAGCCGACGAACAAGACCGCCAAAACCGCGCTTGCCGCGAGCCACTTGGATCTCGATGCTCGCATTCGGTCTATCATATTCCCGCGTCAAGCCACGAAAAAACAAGGAAGGCGTGTCCTGCCTAATGTTGAAACGACGCCGTCCCATAAGAGACGGAGGAATTTCTATGCCTTTACGTACGGGCGACGCGCAGTGGAACGGTGATCTTCGCGCGGGCTCAGGCCGGCTGCGTCTCGGCAGCGGTTCTTTTGAAGGCGCCTACTCGTTTGGCTCTCGCTTTGAGAGCGCCGCTGGGACAAATCCAGAAGAACTCATTGCTGCGGCACACGCAGCATGTTTTGCGATGGCCACCGCATCGGCGCTTGGGAAGGCAGGTTTCAAGCCGGAAACGCTCGCGGCGAAGGCAACGGTGCACCTTGATTCGGCAAGCGGCGGCTCTGCGATCTCGCGTATTGACCTTGGACTCGAGGGCGATGTGCCAGGGATCGATGAGGCAAAGTTCGTTGAGATCGCTGAGGGCGCCAAAGCGAGTTGCCCAGTTTCGAAAGCTCTTGCCTCTGTACCCGAGATTACGCTAAGCGCAAAGCTCCGCCAAAAGGCGAGCTAGAAGTGTCTTAGGCCGGCATGCGCCGCATGTGCGGCGTGGGCGCAGCTTCTCCTTGCGTTGCGCTAGCCGACAGCTCCGCGTAAAGCTTCGTTAAGGCTTCGCTAAGAATCGAGCGTTCGCGTGGATTCATCCGGCCAAGGCGTTCGTGAATTTTCGAGCTTTTGAAATGGCTCTTCATCTGAGCTGCGAGCTTTTCGCCCTTGGTCGTTAATTGCATTAAGCGGACTCTACGGTCGGCGCCGCTGGTTACACGCTCGACGAGCCCAGATTCTTCGAGCCGGTCCAGCGAACCGCATAAATTACCCATGTCGCAACTCATGTTGCGAGCGAGGTCGCTTGCTTTGATTTGACCGGCACGGTGCACTTGCCACAATGTCCCGGCTAAGTTTTCGGAAAGATCGTGTTCTGCGGCAATTTGGCGGAACTCCGCCCATAAGAGTTTGGAAATGCCCATGACTGCTTGGACGATAGCCTCTTCGTCAGGCCCGACGTCGCGGCGGTAATTCATGCTTGACATATTTGTCTTTCGCAAGTATATTACCCGTGTACACTAGTTGTCAAATACAAATTTTCCACAAACACTTATAGAACGCAGCCCCTATCCTGGAAAGGTCTAGGTTTCTCGGTGGATACTAAAACTCTTCCTCAGGTTATCGTCACTGCGGTCCGTGAGCCGCTCCATGACGTCGCCGGCGAGCGGGTGCGCTCGAGCATCCGACAGCAGATTGCTCGCGGCAATCGCGCTCATCTTTTCGATCTGCGCCCGCTCGCCGAATTGGACTCGACGACACTCGCATCGCTCATTCGCGTCCTGCGCATCATACGTGAAGCTGGCGGATCAGTCGGGTTGATAGTCGATCAACCGAATTTCTTGCGCGTGCTCTCGATAACGGGACTCGATCGCGTTTTCCCCGTGTTCCACGACGAAGACGCCGCGAACGAGTCGCTCGAGCTGCCGCAGCTCATCCCAGCGTAAGACCAACGGCTATGTTTGCAAATCCATTAACGCATCCAGAATCCTTGCGGCTTGCATCCTTGTGGACCGCGATGATTCCCACGCTGGTGACACTGGGACTAGCGTCGGCAGCCCTTTTTGAAGAATCCAAAGCGCGAGTGAAGCAGAATTAGCCAAGCACGCTTGTTCGCTACGTTTTCGATACAGGAAAGTGGGCCGCTAACTCGCGACCCGCTTTTTCTATTCCCAGCACGAGCCCGTCAGTAAGATCTCCAGTCACAATCGCCGCGCTCATAGCTTGGACTATTTGCTCCCAAAATTCTTGACCTACTTTATCGTGAATACCGCTGTCCCCAATGACCGCGAACTCGCGGCGCCACGGCAAGACAAAGAACAGCACGCTGTTGCGCTGCGGCGTGTCCGATAGGCGCTGGTGTCGGAATACACGCGATGCGGCGCGCAGCGCTGAATCAAGGGCCTCATGTGAGAGGGTGACGTGGATTCGCGCACTGGAATTTGCCTCTGCTGCTTCAATAGCATTGCGAATACGCTGCTCGTCGACGTAGCGAGCGAGGCGATGCGCTCTATGGCCTTGGCGTTCACTCATAACTGGCCCGCACGCTTACCATCCACCTGACGCGCCTCCTCCGCCCCCGCCGCCACCACCACCACCTGAAAATCCCCCGCCACCTGAGCCGCCGTCTCCACCCCAACCACCGCCGAACCCGCCACCGCCCCAAGTTCCCATGTACGGGCCGGATCCGATAGTGTAGTATCGCCGCGCTGCGCGTGTAAACGATAAGAAGATAGCAAATAAGACGAAAAAGATGACGAGCCCGATCCAAAAGTCATTGCTATTGCTGGTTGCACTTCCGTTTTGTTCGGGCTGCGGCGAGGCGCCGTTTTCGCCACCGATCGTCTGCAAGATCGCGTTGACGCCAGCGGTAACGGCGGCGTCGGGATTTCCTTGTTGCATGAGAGGCGCAATATCGTTGCGGATGATGCGCGATGATATGGCATCAGTCATCACGCCTTCCAAGCCGTAGCCTACCTCGATGCGTATTTTGCGATCTTGTGAAAATAGAAAAAGCACGAGGCCATCATCGATGCCCTTGCGTCCGACCTTCCAGGCCGTAAAAGCATTGATAGTCCAATCTTCCAGCGGGGTGTCGCCAGTTGTCGTTCCAATCCAAACGAGCACTTGATGCCCAGTTTCTCTGCTATACGCTGCCAGGCGCTGGTTGAGCGTGTCGCGAGTTGCAGGCGAAAGCAAACCGGCGTTGTCGCTTACCCATTGCGTGGGAGTGGGAGGCGCGGCTTCCCCTGCCGCCCACGCTGCTTGCGCAGACAGGACGAGAAGCAGCGCAACCAGTGCGCTGCGGACTAGGCGCATTACTTAGAACTGAACCTTGGGAGCTGTCTGCGCACCCGGCTGCGCTTGGAAATATGCCTTGGGTGCAAACCGATCACCAAAGAAATTTGCGTAGACGACTGTTGGGAAGCTCTGCCGCGCGGTATTGAATGCCTGCGCGTCGTCGTTGTATCGCTTGCGCTCCACCGCGATGCGATTTTCTGTCCCTTCCAACTGCGACTGCAGCTCGAGAAAATTTTCGTTCGCCTTGAGCTCGGGATAGCGTTCGACGACAACCAGCAGCCGCGACAAGGCTGACGTGAGGCCGTCTTGCGCTGCCTGGTATTGCGAAAGCGCCTGCTGGCTGCTTGTCATAGCCGCCGGACTGCCGACCTGGACCTGGCCGACTTTCGCTCGAGCATTAGCGACGTCGATGTACGTGCTTTTCTCGAAGTTGGCGACGCCTTTCACGGTGGCGACGAGGTTGGGAATGAGGTCGGCTCGGCGCTGGTAGACGTTTTGAACTTGGCCCCATTGCGCTTGAACCGCCTGATCAAGCGCCACAAGATTGTTGTACGCTCCGATTGCTGGAAGGACGATGATGAGCGCAATAACGATGATTGCGATGAGCCAAGCCAGTCCGCGCATGGTTCTCTCTCACTCCTTGTACAAAGCCAATGCGCCTTCGTGAAACAGGGACTTCCTGCCTATCAACTTTGGTTTACCGGTACCGCGCAATGGAAATACTTGTCGTAGTTTCCTTTCTTCTTGTTTTGCGGACTTCAATATGCGCTCACGATCGTTGCGGTTGCGCGCGTTGTTTCTGCTAAGCCTGCTGGTCTGGCCCTTCGCTTATGCTGATGCCGCCCAGACGGTTCGACCGGTCGCGCGAAACATTGCCGGCTCGGTCATCGTGCAGACGCCGGATGGATCTGAGCACGAAGTTATTCAAAGTCTCATCCTGCATTCTGGCGATGTTGTCTCTACTGGCCCAAACTCGCGGGCAGTTGTCGATGTTGCGGACGTTGGCAGGGTTGTCATTGGACCAACGAGCGCTGCACAAGCGCAGTCGGATGGATCCGATCTTTGGCTGCAGATATCAGCCGGGATGTTGTGTTTTCATTCCAACACAGCGACGGTTGGGGTAAATGCGGGCCCGCTTCGCGTTGCGGTGTCGAACGCTCCGGCGATATTCAGCATTCGCCGAGATGCTGGCAACACGACGATCGCGGTTTATGAAGGGTCGGTCAGCGTCTCTCGACCCCATGAGGGTGCGCTTACAGCGTCGGTCGGCCAAGCAATCAGCAGCTTGCACGATGCCCAGCCGCTCCAAACGCCATTCGCCGATTCGCTGCATGCGTTTGATGCCCTAATGTGCCCCGATCACAAAGCCGTTGCGACCGCGCTCTCGCATTCGTCGCCGGTTCAAGCGCCGGCGACTGCAAGTGTAGCAGAAGTACCCGTCGCCACAAGTCATGCAGGTGGCGGAGGAGTGCTCGGTTGGATCTTAGGTCTGGCAGCGATCGGTGCAGCTGCCGGAGCGCATGGCGGGGGTGGCAGCAATAACGACGTATCGAACTCAAGCTCGGGAACGCCGACATCCGGCCCGACTTCTTCCGCGGCGCCGTCGCCAAGTTCATCGCCGAGGGGAACGCCAACTCCGACCACCTCGCCCAGTGCGGGGCCAACTCCAACCCCATCCCCCACGCCAAAAGCATCGACTACGCCAGATCCAACGCCGCCGCCGGGCGCGTTACAGGTTACGCAAACGAGCGTGAACATTAATGGTGTGGGCAACTCGCAAAACTTCCAAGCATCGGAGACCCATTACTTGGGCCCGATCAGCGCGACGACTTCCAATTTAGGCGTGGCTTCTGTTTCCCCGTCATCAGGCACATCGCCGGTCACTTTTTCAGTTATTGCCAATTCAATCGGCAATGCTACCATCTCGGTTAGCGACAACCATGGTGGCCAGCGATCTGTACTTGCATCAGTTGTCATCGGCAATATTTCGGTGGCGCCTCTGACACTTTCATTTGCAAGCGCCGACAGCGCTCCTCAAAAATTCTCTGCGCATGACCCGGGTGCACAATCATTTTCTGCCGTGTCCAGCAATCCGGGCGTAGCGAACGTCGTCCGAGACGATGGGGGCGACGACGAGCACCATCACAGAGCCACCTTCTCTGTGACGCCGACTGGAGTTGGGAGTACTACTATCTTTGTCAGCGATGATCAAGGGTCGCAAGCTGCCGTCAGTGTTGGAGTCGCCACGAGTCCGCTTTCGACGCGCCACCGGGCCATGCAACAGGTCCAAAGCCTCCCAATGTCTGTGAGCGCTACGAACCTTAGGTTCTCACAACCGCTGGGCGCGGCTACCATCAGCGTTGAGGAACCCGGTTATAGCGGCATATTTGCGGTGAGATCAACCAACCCAGCTATTGCAACCGTTAACCCGCCAAGCTGCAGTGGACCTCGCTGCGTAATCACTGTAGTTGCACGCGCGCGTGGGACTGAAGACATCTTTATATCTGACGATCGCGGTGGTCAGAAGATTGTTGAGATCAGCGTCAACCCGTTACCGGTTATGAGACAGCACGAACGGCAGTGAAAGCGATTCGGCGCAAAGCAGAACAGCGATAGTAAACCGCCTCGCATGGTAGGTTAGCGGGAACTCAAGCGCAAAGTTTGTTTGTTCATGCGAATTTTTTTGCCGATGGCGTTAATCGCGGCGGTACTGCTCGTGGGAGCGACGCCCAATCCTATGTCTTCCTCAACGCCTGCCACACCCGAAACACCAACGGCAGGTGACATTCTCAAGAAAATGGCTGCTGCAAATGCAGACTTAGACTCAACTTCCGTACCGATCCACTTTGACGTGCAAATACGCAAACCACTGTCGATCGAATTGCCGCTCGATGGCACAGGTTACTACCAACGCCCCAACAAGAGTGCGCTGGTTATGAATTCAGTGCCGGCAATTGCGCAAGCATTTAAAAAAACATACAGCGGCATGGGAACGCCTGAGACCTGGCCGCACCAATATGACCTTACGTTGGTTCCCCCCGATCAAACAAACAACGCTGCTGTGTACGAGTTAAAGGGCACTCCGAAGAACTCCGGCAGCAACGTTGATCACGTGCTGTTTGATGTCGATCGCGCGACGTTGGCTGTTGTTCGATCGCGATGGTATTACCACAATGGGGCAACCATCGATATGACAATCGACAATGCGCTCGTGAGCGGGCGCTATCACTTGCCGAAGACACAGACACTTGAGATCGTGTTCCCCTCGTACGCCGGTCATGCCGTCGCGCAATTCGGCGACTATTCGATTAATCAACCAATACCGGCATCTGTTTGGTCGGAGGAACCGTCCGGGTAACGCTCACCCAGCCTAGAAACGAGTGTCTCAGGAGTTTTCGGCCTTCGAGACTGCAGAGATAGCGTCGTTCTCAAGACGCGGCACTTGATATTCTTCAGGCGTGGAGGTAGCATTAAGGCAAGTTCAGCGGACCTTGATCCTTATTGTCTGCGCGACGAAGCGCAAGGAATCCCCGGAAGCAACCGAGCGGCAACGAAGTTGAAACAATTGCGCACGTCGAGCTTTTCAAGAAACGCTTGGCTGAGCGCTTAACAACTTCTAAAGCCACTTTAGCAAAACGAAGGGGTGTACAATCATGATAGCAGACACGGTGCAGTTTATCTCGAGTAAATGGTGGACATTTTTACTGCGGGGGATCATCGCGTTAGCACTAGCGATTTGGGCTTTTTCTAACCCGACGGGTCTAGCCGCCGGCTTAGTTTACATTGTAGCAGCGTACTTCATCATCGTTGGCTTGCTGGAGTTTTTCTCAGGCCTTTCCTTAACGGGCGTTGGAAGTTGGTGGGCGCTCATTTTGCTGGGTGTCGTGCAGGTATTGCTCGGTATCATCATGCTCACCAGACCCGGCGCTGGCACATTGGCGCTGGCCTTCCTTATCGCCATCTGGATGTTTGCTACCGGACTCATTGAGATTTCCTCTGCCATCGCGCTGCGTAATTATATCAGCGGTGAGTTCTGGTGGATCATCCTTGGTCTCATCACGTTGGCGTTCGGCGTTTACATTGTTCTTCAGCCGGCCATCGGGTTGCTCGCCCTCGTGTACGCGATCGGTATCTACGCGGTCATTGCTGGCGTCGCGCTGATTCTAGCAGCCTTTCGTATCAGGAACCTGCCACAACAACTCGACAAAGCAGTGACGACCGTGAAGCAATCTGTCGAGAACGTTCAGCGTTGAATGGTCGATCTGCCCAGCGAATTTCGCTGCTTGCCACTCGTGCTGGCGGTGTTTGTGTTGGCGCCAACAGCCGCCTGGTCTGACCAAAGTGCTGGTGCGAACAGTGCCAGCACCGGCACCCCCAGCAAGATTGACGAAGCGCAGATGGGAGCGCAACTCTAATTAAATCAACCGAATCCGTCCCCACTTGGCAAGCGGGCACACAGCCGCTACTGACCTAGCGAACTATTTATTGTCGTGACCGCAGGTGGAACAGTGCTGGCCTTGGCTGCAACCACAACTTGCGGCGCTCGTTCCACTGGGGCACGAGCAATTGGCAGCGTCGCATTGATTACACATGAGCGATACCTCCGTTTGACCATCATAGCGCAATACGTGACTTAAGCCTAGTCCCCAGCTGCTAGTCGCCGTCGCGGAGCGCCTCGAGGTCGAGATCCCGAAGAATAGTGCTCATTACCTCGGTGCTGATCGCACCCTCGCTTTGCAGGCGGGTAATTTCTTGCTGCTGTGCTGCACGCAGTTCTCTGCGAATGCGCTGAGCAGATTCCTCGTGGCGCTGATCCTCAGGCGAGTGCATCTGCGCACCGACGCTTTCGTGATGCTTCAAGTGCTCTTGGAGATGCGCTTTCAGATCTTGCACGGTGTCGCGATCTGCCCAGGGTTCGCTTGCAAGCTTCTTGAGCCTCGCATATGCCGCACGTGTGATTTTTAATCGCGCAAGCGCTTCTTCTCGCTCGCCACTTTCCGTTGTGATGTGCAGCGCGCGAATGAGAGGTTGTAGCGTTAGCCCTTGCCCCACCAACGTGGCGAGAATCACCGCAAACGTCAAGAAAAGGATGAGTTGCCGATACGGGAACGGAGCGCTCGATACGGTGGTGAGCGGAATTGCGAGCGCGGCTGCGAGAGAAACGCCACCGCGTAGACCGGTCCACCCGGCGACAGTCACGTTGCGCCACGATGGTGTACCTTCGTTGCGCCTGAGATTCGGGAACAGAAAAAGCGGCAAGTACACGACGGGATACGCCCATGCTATGCGCACAAGAATAACTGTGAGGCTGATAGCCACCGCGAGGAACAACAACGTCCCAGGAGAGGCAACCCTAGTCAGACCCTTAACGATTGGGTGCAGCTGAAGGCCTACTAAGATAAAGAGGACGCCGTTGATTAAGTAGAGGGTGATATCACGCATCGCACCTATCTGGACGCGTGAGCTCGGTGAAGTGATTTGTGCACCACGGCGGCCAAGATAAAGACCCGCGGCAATGGTCGCCAGAACGCCCGAAAAATGGAGAGCGTCCGCCGGGAGATACGCTGCGTAGCCGGTGAGAAGCGAAACGGTGTTTTGCAACAGCAAGTCGTCAAGATGTTGGCGGATGAGCCCGACGAGCCACCCAATGGCAAGACCGATGGCCACGCCTCCGGCCGCGTCGATAAATAATTGCCAAGCGCCTAAGGCCCAAGAAAACGTTCCGGTCACTGCCGCGACCAGCGCGACATTAAAAATAACCAGCGAGGTAGCGTCGTTGAAGAGGCTCTCGGCCTTGATAAGAACGATCAGCCGGCGCGGCACACGCAAGCGCGAGACAATAGCGATGGCTGCCGTTTCATCGGTTGGGCCGACGATAGCGCCAAGAACCACAGCGACTGCCCAAGGCATGCGGGGGATGAGTGCGTGCGCCACAACGGCGACGGCCGCGATCGTCGCGATGACTAAAAAGACCGCGTTGAGTATGGTGAGGCGCAGGACCGCGCGAAAGTCGCGGATCGATGAGTTGTAGGCTTCGTAATACAGCAACGGCGGCAGAAAAACCAGAAAGACGATGGCGGGGCGCAACACGATGGTTGGTAATCCTGGAATAAATCCAAGAATCAGTCCGCCGATGACAAGCAAGATAGGATACTCGATCTTCATGCGCTGCGCAAGCCAGGTGAGCGCAGCCACGGCTACAAGAAGACCGAAGAGTATTTCTACTGGCGACACGTGCTGTTGCGTCTTGAGCCGCGCGCGCTAGCGCGTCTCGTTGTACACACGGTTTAGATAGATGCGCAAGCCTGCCACCGTGCCCACAGCGAGAAACAACAGCATCATGCTTACCAGATTCACAACACCGCCGGTTGGTAGAGGTTGTACGCCTGGCGCCCCGGGTGCAGGCATGCCGAAGGCTGCGCGAATGCCGATGCGACCGGCAAGTACTGCAACAAAGATTGCCGCTCCGAAGGGTGACATTTTAACGAACATCGCGCGCGAAGCTCTGTCGATTCGAACCGACGTGTGCGTGCCTTGGTACAGACCAATACCTGCGCCAACCACAAGAGCGAGGAAGGCAAGCACGATATCAAGCGGGCTCGTGAGGCGGTCAACAAACATAATGATGAGCGCAATAAGCAAAAAGATAGCGGGAGTGACCCACATGGTGCCGATGCCAAAGCGCTGCTCCCGCGTGGCTCGCCACATACGGATGCCTACAACGAGGATTATGATTGCAAACACAACGACTAGGGAGGTGCCTCGGTCCATTCAAGCCGCCTTCCTTTGTTTAGATGGAAGACACGTGATTTGGCGCAGCAATCCACATTTCCGGCAGGCGGGTGTATCGCGCATGCAAAACAGCCGACAATAATTGTATGTTATTGTTTCGCCGTCTAAGCTTAGTGTGCGCCGCAAGCGCTGCGGCGTTGTCCTTAACCGCGCAGACGAGCGTGATTCCACTCCCTGCCGGAACCTCGATTCCCGTGCATCTGACCGAACCGTTGTCGATTGCAAACGCTAGCGCGGGGCAAACGTTTGCTCTAAGTGCTGGGCCGCTGCTTATGCAGGGTTTGGTTGTAATGTACGAAGGTGCAAATGGTCAAGGTCACGTGGTGTCGGTGAAGCCTGCCAAAGGGAACACGAAGGCCAGTATGGTGGTTCAGTTCGATTGGGTGCAGTCGGTTGACGGGCGCCACCTTTTTATCCAGGCCACCAAGAAAAATTCTGACGGTCTCGTGGTGCCGTCCGACCACATCGGCACGGACACTTCGCTCTCGGCTTTTGTCAGCACCGACACCGTGGTCTCGGTCAGCGCCGGAGGCAGCTAGACCCTTAGAGCTTGTGACGGCAGCCTAGCTGCTTGGTTTCAAGCTTTCCCCACTCGGGCGAGAGCCGAGCCGTGCGCTCAAGACTTGGGCGACGCATGCAGCGCACGCCCAAATCTCCGATCCAGCCTAAGATCTTGTAGAATGAAGGGCCAACCGACATCGGTGTCTCCTTTTTTTTGCTAACGGGCAAAACGTATATTGCCCGTTAAACATAAGATAATCGCCGCCGCAAGTCAACCCCCTTCGGATCTTTCCGCTTCGTGATAACGGCCATAACGGAACTTGACCCGTTAATGAAATTCGTGGTACAGTGGGCCTGAGAAGGAGACGCTGTGGGCGCAGTTGAGCGGCAACCGGAACAACCACTATGTATCCATTTCATCAATAGCGTCGCGTTGCACGCTACGCGCAAGCACGATCGCTTTTCGAGTTTCAACGGATTTATCGATTGGGCGGCTAGTGCCGGTCTTCTGCCAAAAAGCGACGTAGCCCGGTGGAACCGTTGGGGTGCAGCGCATCGCAGTGAGTCCAAACGACTGCTTGGCGATGCAGTCAACTTTCGAGAGTACCTTTACAATTTATTCGTTGGCAGCGCTGGGGCTGGGCGCATCGCTCCCTCGAAACTTGTCGAACTCAACAAAATGCTTGCAGCACCCGGGGTACACAGAAAACTTGAGCTTGCAGACGAGGGCGTCATCGCTACGTGGGACTGTGGGGACGGGTTGAGCGGGATGCTGCGCAAAATTGCATTGTCTGCCGCCGATGTGCTGCTGGATGAGTCGTGGCGAAAAATAATCTGTTGCGATCGAGATGCCTGCGACTGGCTCGCAATCGATACGTCGAAAAATCATTCGCGGCGTTACTGCAGCTCTGCCGGCTGCGGCAATTTCGCCCGCGTTCAGCGTCATTATCACCGTCAACATGCCGGGGCTGCTAAAGTGCGCCCGCGCGCGATAGCACAAGCGTAGTAAAAAGGCTCCAGCGCTAAGAGGTTCGTCAGCTTCGCGAAGGAACCGGTTGCGCGTGGCCTCTTCATCGGGAAAACAACGGTGTTCCTGGGCGCAAAATGACCCGCTTATGCAGCGTTATCACGATCGCGAGTGGGGCGTTCCTATGCACAGCGATCGTAAGCTCTTCGAGTTTTTGATCCTCGAAGGTGCTCAAGCGGGCCTTAGTTGGTCCACAATTTTGCGAAAGCGACCCGCTTATCGCGAGGCGTTCGCGAATTTTGATTTCAAGACCGTGGCCGGATTTACCCAACGCGACGTCAGACGCTTGCTCAGTAACGCTGACATCGTGCGCAATCGTTTAAAGATCGCCGCTACGGTTTCAAATGCGAAAGCGACGCTTGCTATCCGCGCTCAGTTCGGGTCGCTCGATCATTTCGTGTGGCGGTTTGTTGGAGATAAGCCGCTGCGCAATCGATGGAAAAGCCTGGCGCAGATACCTGCACACACAAAGGAGTCAGATGCTATGAGCGGTGCGCTGCGGGAGGCAGGTTTTACCTTTGTGGGTTCAACGATATGTTATGCGTTTATGCAAGCCGTCGGAATGGTCAATGATCACGTTGTGGATTGTTTTCGGTGGCGCGAAGTGAATATTCACTAGGGGATGGCTGCGTGAAGGCTGCCCAGTTCGCGCGCGCCGGAGGTCCGCTTGAGGTTGTTACTCGCGACATTCCTCAGCCAGGACCCGGACACGTGCGTCTTAGCGTCCATGCATGCGGCATCTGCCATGGCGATATGGTGACGAAGCACGGTCACATCCCGGGCATAACCTATCCGGTTATAGCTGGCCACGAGGTTACAGGCGTCATTGATGCGCTTGGTCCGGGCGTTACTGGCTGGCGGGTGGGTCAGCGAGTCGGGGTTGGCTGGTTTGGCGCTGGAGACGGCACCTGCGACCGATGTCGGAAGGGCGATTTCATAACCTGCAGGCGCGCCGTCGTCACGGGCGTGCATTGCGATGGCGGCTATGCGGAGTACATGAACGCCGCTACCATCGCTTTGGCGCGAGTCCCAGATGAGCTCGATCTGGTCGAAACAGCGCCGCTTTTGTGCGCGGGCACGACGACCTTTAACGCCTTACGTCATAGCGGCGCAATGGCTGGTGATGTCGTAGGAATTCTAGGCTTAGGTGGACTCGGGCACTTGGGCGTTCAATTTGCAGCCGCAATGGGATTTGAGACGGTCGCTATCGCACGGGGCCGCGATAAGGAACCGTTCGCACGACAACTTGGAGCACGTCATTATATTGATAGCTCGTCGCAAGACGTTGCCAAGGCACTCGGCGATTTTGGCGGTGCGAAAGTCATTTTGGCAACTGTTTCAAATGCTGGCGCAATGAGCGCGGCGATCAACGGTCTTGGCGTCGATGGAGTTCTTATGGTCGCCGGCGCTCCGGCTGAATCACTCAACATTTCAGCGGTTCAATTGATTGTTGGGCGCAAGGCGCTCAAAGGTTGGATGAGCGGCACGTCGGCGGACTCGGAAGACGCGCTGCGCTTTGCAGCAACGCACGGCATCCGCCCCATCGTTGAACCTTTTGAGCTCGCTCGGGCAGTTGAAGGTTTTGAACGCATGGCCAGCGGCCAAGCGCGCTTTCGCGTCGTGCTCACAACCGGAGCGCAGTCCTGAGTAAGGCTTCTGCGGCACGTACTTGGACGCTCCCGCGGCTACCAACCGCGCTCCTACCCATTTACGGCACGACGTTTGTGGATCTCTTGGGCTATACGCTCATGATTCCGTTGCTGCCCGCGGTTGCGGAACGTTACGGAGCGTCGGACTTAAAAGTCGGCGCGTTGCTCAGCGTGCCTGCATTTTGTTCCGTCATTGCCGCTCCTTTATGGGGCAAGGCCAGCGATCGCATTGGCCGCAAGCGAGTCTTGCTTGCCTCGCAAGTGTTTTCACTTTGCGGCTATTTGTTACTGGCGCTTTCACACTCTTTGTTTTGGATTTTCATTTCGCGTGCTATTTCAGGTTTCGGGGCAGGCAACCTGAGTGCGGTGCAGTCATATATTGCCGATGTCACGGAGCCGGAACAACGCAACGAGGCCTTCGCGCTCTATGGCGTAGTTTTTGGCGCGGGGTTCATTGTAGGCCCTGTGGCGAGCGGATTTTTGGTGCGCCACGGTATCGCTATCCCGTTTTTTATTGCGGCAGGACTCGAGGTATTCAATCTTTTGCTCACGTCAGCGTTTGTACCCTGGCAAACGCGGTCCCGCCGAACTCGTACATCGTTCGCAGCATCGCTGCAAGTTATTCGGCGACCAAACATACGCCGTCTATTTATCCGGCAATTTCTGTTTATTTTTGCGGTTGTCTACTTTCTGGGCAGCTTCGCGCTGTATATTCGCAGCGAGCTGCACACAACGTTTTCAGCCGCTGGCTGGCTGCTGGCGGTCGCCGGTGTCGTTGGTGCATTCGTGCAAATTTTTCTCGTTGCGCCGCTGGCGAGCCGTCTGGGAGAGCGAATCGTCGCTCAGATCGGGCTAGTGTTGCAGCTCTTTGCGTATGTAGGGTTGGCGTTTGTCCCTAACATCAGCGTGTTTTTGGCCGTACTCATCGTTTGGGCGGCGGGTGCAGCGATGGTCGCTCCGACGCTCATGTCGCTCATGGCGACACGAGCGCCAACGGCTGAGCGCGGCGCGATTTTGGGCGTGGGAGACTCATTCAATAACGTTGCGCTCATCTTCGCACCCTTGGTCGGCTCCGCTATCGTGGGTCTCAACCCGCGCTTCCTCGGCCTCGCGCCGGCTGTGGCCATGCTGCTTGCATTGTGGATTGGATCGCGTCCAATGCCGCGCTAGCGGCACCTTTCCTGAGTTAAAAGATCCTCGTTTGATGCAACTTCGCTTCGAGATCGAAGCGACGGTCCGCTATCATTGCATCAATAGTGTGGTTTTCATAACGTTCAGCGCTGAGCGCCGCGAGTTTGCGGCGCTTGCTCTCAAGCCAGTTTACGAATGCAAACCACGAACCAGTTTGCTGCACGACGCTTGGCAACGCAACGTAGCGCGCGTGGTGTCGCCGTATGATAGTAGCTTTCATTTTTTGCGCTCGTGGAGCATGAAGGAATTGCCTTCAGGATCCTCCACTTCGATCATATGGCAAACTTCCGATTCAAACGGCTCTTCATCGACGAATTTCACTCCTTGCGCGCGCAGCTGAGCAACAGCTTCTTTGAGATTGGCTACAGCAAAGAAGACGCCCGCGCTGGGATGCCAGCTTCCATCGCTCATGCGCCAAACACCGAACGTCGAACCATCTGGCAGCTCGAATTCCGCGCCTTGATCGCCTTCCCACGACGGCCGCAGGCCCAATGTCTCTTTATAAAAGGCGATCGCGCGCTTGGTGTCCTTGACAAGGTAGGCATGGATGTCGATGCCGCTAATCTTGATCCGGGTTGCAATGGCCATGGAACTTCCTTTCATTACAGGGGCTTTTTGTGACGTTTCCCATCGTATCTCTTAATAGTTGACATCTAATGTCATATTTTCGTAGGATACTTAAACCATGAAGTCTGGCCGGTTGCTCGCGATGCTTCTGCTGCTCCAAGCACGGGGACGGCTATCTGCCAGAGAGCTAGCAGACCACTTGGAGGTTTCTCAGCGGACGGTTTACCGGGATCTGGACGCGTTGAGCTCTGCCGGGGTGCCAGTCCACGCAGAGCGAGGCGTCACCGGCGGCATTGTGTTGGCAGATGGCTACCGCAGAGCGCTTACACAGTTTAATGAAGACGAAATTCGAGCGTTGTTCATCGCGGGAGATAGTCTGCTCTCCGACATTGGTTTTGAGGATCAACGCCCTGGGGCTCTTGAAAAACTGGCAGGTGCCCTCTCTGATGCGCAGCGGCGCTCCGCGGAGACGATGCGCGGTCGAGTGTTTCTCGACCATAGGCGCTGGAAGCAGGCTGCGCAGCCGCGCGAATACTTAGCGATGCTTCGCGTTGCCGTTTGGGAAGATCG
>JBPYDX010000072.1:0-5964 GCA_051986115.1 Candidatus Eremiobacteraceae bacterium | reverse complement strand
CGAAGATGTTATGGAAAGACCTCACGCTGCTCGGTCGTCGGGATTGGATCCGCTGGGTCGAGTCAACCAGAAATCCCGAGATTCGAGCCCGCCGGGTCAGACGTACCGTCGAACAACTTTGCGAGGGTAAGCGGCGCCCTTGTTGCGTGAATGTCTATGAATTTATGCTGAGTCGCGTTCAAAAATAGGTGATGTCAAAATGCCAGAACCTTTCCGCTGCACGCTTGCGCCCTGGCTCTCGGTCCGAGGCGGCGCAGCAGCAGTTGAGTTCTACAAGCGAGCCCTTGGAGCAAAAGAAGTTTTCCGCCTTGAAGACAACGGGAGCGTCGTCGCGCGACTATCCGTTGACGGTGCCGAGTTTTGGGTGAGCGACGAGTCGCCCGAGCACGGCAACTTCAGTCCCGTTTCACTAAACGGCAGTTCTGCGCGTTTGGTGTTGACCGTCGCTGACCCAGATGCACTGTGTGCGCAAGCAATTGCGCAAGGGGCGTCACAAGTTCATCCGGTCGAAGAAGAACACGGATGGCGAGTAGGTCGCGTACTAGATCCGTACGGACACCACTGGGAGATCGGTCGCCCTACTGAAACATAAAGCGACCTGCGTTGCGTCACAGCCAGTAGACGAGCGACGGCGGGAATCCAATCCTGGCGGAATCTTGTTGCGTACTCATGGCGTGATGATTTAATGATAAGCGGTGGCGGCCGAATCCACCGCGCTTTCGACGAACGGACCGAGTGGCTGTGAGAGCGAACAAGGCCAGCAGACAACGCCTGCCTTCGCGGGCGTTCACGTTGCACTCCATTGACTTTGGAGAGGGATGCCGATCGTGACGCTCCTAGCGCCTAAGCGCTGACTCCGCAATGCGATGAACGAGCGAGCTTTTCGCCTGGACTTTTTTATTGCACTTGCGGCGCTCATAGTCAGTGCGCTTACCGCGGGAGCTTTAATTTACCAAACTCATGTCGTCGCGCAACAGTATGCTGCTACGATTTGGCCGTACATCGATGTTTCGAGCTCGTATTCCGCTGGTGCGGTGACTCTTGAAGTCGTCAACGATGGCCTCGGCCCGGCGCTGATTCGCTCGGCTCAATTGTCGGTCGATGGGAAGAGCGTTCCATCCTGGAACGAGTATCTTCTCATCTTAGCTTCGGAGCCCGACATACGCAAAATTTTTCTTCGCAGCCGCGCAGCATATTTTCAGGGCACGCGTCCCGCTACAGTCATTTCGACGAGTTCGATCGGACCCGCGACCACTATCCGCGCCGGCGAATCGCTCCCGCTGCTCAAGCTGTCGCTGGGCAGTCGAGCACCCCAAGTAATGCAAGAGTT
Source organism: Candidatus Eremiobacteraceae bacterium (assembly GCA_051986115.1). Lineage (GTDB taxonomy): Bacteria > Vulcanimicrobiota > Vulcanimicrobiia > Eremiobacterales > Eremiobacteraceae > JAFANK01. The sequence goes on along the minus strand of JBPYDX010000072.1, from coordinate 4,634 downwards.
GGTAAAACACCAAATGACAATAGATTTTTGTTATTGCTCGCTCAACGGCAGCTGTTGGATTTCACGAGCGACGCCGGGCCGGCAAGGTGGAAGCGCGCAACTGGTTTCGCACTGTTCTACGTCTGCAGCGATAGACACGGCTTCAATTCCTTCTCAACCTCGGCCACAATCTAAAAAGCGCCCCTGATGCTTGACGTTCGGAAAGCGCGAGCCGAAGACGTTGGGCTCTTGCACGAGCTCATAAAGGAAATGAGCGAGTATGAGCGGTTACCGCTGCTAATAACCGAACGACAATTGTTGCTCGATGGTTTTGGCGACGCACCTCTCTTCCAAGCGCTTTTGGCGTTTGTTAATAATCAGCCGGCTGGATACGCTATGACGCATGGCTGCTATTCAGATTTTGAAGGCCGCGGGCTTTTTCTCGAAAGTCTCTACATTAAGGAATCGTTTCGGGGCCACAACGTGGCAGGGCGTCTTTTGTCAGAAGTTGCTCGTGTTGCGCGTGACCAACGCTGCTACGGAATCATTCTCAATATCTTGAGGTGGAATTCGCGGGCTCTGGCATTTTTTCAAAAGGCTGGCGCGGTGGAGCTTGACGATCGCGCAATTTTTCTAATTCCAGCGAAGGCTTGGCGGGGCCTAATATCTCCCGGCTAGCGGCGCTAATCCCCGCTGTAACTATTATCCGGGCATTCTGGGGCACGCTTAAATACAGTTCATCAGCCCAGTCGGCACAGGTTTGTGTCGCGACGCAAGGGGTAACTTACCAGCGAACGCTCATGAGGTCCAGTCGAACAACCCGACCGGCCCACAAAGAGGAGGGCATCATGACCACTAGTAGCCCGAATGCAGGTATCCCCACAAGCACGCCTCCGCTTGTTTCGGCTCAGGAATGGGAAGCCGCACGCCAAGAACTGCTCCTGAAAGAAAAGGAATTGACCCGCGCGCGTGACGCGCTGGCTGCCTTGCGTCGGCGTATGCCGTGGCAGGCCATAACGAAACAGTACGAGTTCGACGGACCCGACGGCAGGGTAAGCTTGCTCGATTTATTTGCGGGCCGACGTCAGCTCATCGTTTATCGGGCGTTCTTCGAGCCCGGCGTATCAGGCTGGCCTGAGCACGCTTGCGTTGGCTGCTCTATGATCGCCGACCATGTTGGCAACCTTGCTCATCTGAATGCACGCGATACTACTCTCGTGTTCGCCTCGCGGGCACCGCAGGCGGATATCAAGCGAGTCAAGGCGCGGATGGGCTGGCACATCCCGTGGTACACAATCACAGACGCATTCGACGCCGATTTCGGGGTGGACGAGTGGCACGGCACCAACGCGTTTATCCGAGATGGCGATCGCGTCTTTCGCACCTACTTTATAAACAGCCGCGGCGATGAGAGCCTTGGAACCACCTGGAGCTACCTTGACATGACGGCTCTTGGGCGTCAGGAAGAGTGGGAGGACTCACCGGCGGGCTACCCACAGTCCGTGCCATACGAGTGGTGGAATTGGCACGACGAATATGACGGCAACGTCAGGCCGGGATGGGATGCGAACGAGAATCGATTTGTAGAACGATAGTTTATTTGGTCAAAGTCTCGATCCAATTGCCGTCGCCTTGGTGATCGACGGTGAACATGCCGTATTCCGCTCCCACGGTGCAGGGTGGACGCGCCCGATATTTACCAGCGGTTTGAGGACCGTAGGGCACGTTGGCGCAATTGGTATAAAAACCACCGCAGCTCAATAAGATTCGTTCGTGCTCTGCGAGCGATTCGCCGTACGCGAAATTGTGCTTCAGGTCGAGGCAGCGTTTATACTGGCCACCCATCTTTGTCGCGCTGTCGGACGGCGCATACGCATAAAAATACACAGCGAGATCGTAAATGTTGTACGGAATCAAGTCCTTGCACGCTCCCGCTGCAATCATGGTCCAACCTGACGTCATGTGCCCGTAGTTTGTTTCGTAATGAAAGCTTTCATAGTAGACGTCCGGCCAATCAGCTGCGACGGCGACCTTCAACCCATACGATATATGATTGCAAATGGTGAAGTCGGCAGCCGCAGGTGCTGGTCGCAAAAATACCACGCAAACGACCAACGCCACAGTGAGAACGAGTCCAGTTTTTATGGTCGTACCTCTCTCCGCGTGCGTGGTACGTTACGCGAATCGTCGCCCAGAACCCGCTCGATAGCAGTCATAGCGTCCATGCATGGGCTAAAGCGCTTTGGCCCGCCATGGAGGCGTCCAAGCGCAATGCACCTCATGGCGCCATCCGAAATCCGCCATTGCTTTGGCATCGAGCATGCCGCTTGCCGACCGCGTCGGAACGTATGACATGAACCGCTGATCATCGGCGCGCTGATAACAAACGGTATATTCAACAGAGATCGCGTCATATGCCGCCCTCGGAAGGGCAAACGAAAAGCCGTTTTCCCTCTGATAGTTCGGGCCAAGCACCGACGGGAGACCCACGCCACTCGTAAACGGCTTAAACAAAAGGTGAAATGAATACAGAGGCGATCGGGATGCAGTTGGAAGCGTCGCGTCGAGCGCCACGAAGGGCGATGATGCAAGCCTCTTCTGGACCTGGTTGCCGTACCGGATGCCCGTGACGTTGATGATGAACCCATCGAGCTGCAGAAACGGTTGCCCAATATTTTTTATCGATAGCAGTACGGTAATGATCTGTTTTCCGTTGGGTGCATCCTCGCGGCTGACAACGGACGAGACATCAAGCACAGGGGTCTCGTGTGCCGGCTTGATTCGTTCCTGGTATACAAAAACGTAGAAAGCCCAGGCAGCGGCGACCGTAAGTGCGAGAATCTCGACTAGGTGCCTCCAGTGTTCCACACGAGAAGGATGCGTGAAGACATGACGTTGTTCAACGCCAAAATCGCTCATAAGCGCCTCTCGTACCCCTAAGGGAATTCGAATCCCTGTTCGCGCTTTGAAAGCGCGCTCATCGTCGCCGCAACCGAATGCGCCAAAGGTCCCTTAGAGCCATGCGCCGCCCGCTGTAAGATTATTGTCATCTACGCCTGTGGACCACGAGCTGATCACAAGGCGCAGTGTGATTTAATTGTTTTGCAAGGTATCCGAGTGAAGAACTCAAGGAGTCTTGCTAATATGCATTTTGAGAACATGGCGCGCTCCGGGGCCATGACGCTGCTCGTATTCGCCTTAAGCGCATGCAGTACCACAAGTTCAACGCTATCGAGCACCACCGACCGTAATGCGAACGGCATTGTGCAACCGCTTAGCAGCAGTCGCGCTTCGATACAGCGCCCGATCAGCGACTTTCTCGGGTCCCAGGGCACGGCCCATTCGGCAGGCTTTTTTGCTGCTTATATTGGTTGGACAGCGTACCGCTCCTCAATGCAGGATTGCATCGGTGAGCCCTTTGCCTTCATTGATTATGCCGGACTGGACAATGCGTTTATCGTTGCCAATGGAGGCACGAACCTCGCGACGACGACGAGCGGTTCGGTACATCAGGCAGACAACGGGGATGGCACAAGCACCGTAAGCGTGGAACTGAACACGACAAAAGCTCAATCGATCGCCTATTGCTTCAACCCGACAACTGGGATCGTTACAGGACCATATTTCGGACACACGGTTAGCGAGATTTTGGCGGGCGGAGTAACGCCAGCGCTGGGCAGCTCACACATGTCGGCGGTATTTACAATAGTTGGGTCTGGCCGAACAGCACCGCTGCCCGATCTGGAAGCGATAACCGCCGTTTGCCCCGCGCCTGCTCCGTGCTTTAAGTCGCTAAAGTTCACGGGCACAGCCGAGGGCCCGTTGCAAGTGATCTTCGGAGTGCGGGAGGGCACCCTAGGAAAAATGTCCATAGAACAGATCAGCACCTTTCACTTGGTAGGGCGCGCCGGTATCGACGGATCTACCGCGGAATTCGTGCAAGTTCAGCCTGCTCAGTAAGGAACTCGGCGGTCAGCGGAGTTATCGGAAAGAGGGCGGCACGTAAAATGCCGCCCCTACTCCTGTGACGTCGTCGGTAGGGTTGTCGCTCTTAGCGCGCCTTGAGCTCGTGCAGGATAAATCCGTTGCCCTCGCTATCAAGAGCGAAGGCCATAAAGCAGCCAGGCGTTTCGTAGATCTTCGCATCATCTTCAAAGACGATGCCGTCCGCCTTCGCACGATCGACGGCGGCCTTGATATTCTCGACGCCAAAATGGATGCCGCTGTTTTTCTCCCAAGGCGAACCTGTCGGCTTGACAATGGTGAACGTCTCTCCGCTGGGGAACGTCCACTCGACACCGATGGGTTGGAACTCCAAAGTCGGTGCGAAGCCGAACAGGTTTTCGTAGAATTTTCTCGCTCGGTCGACGTCCTTGACCATATACGCGTTCGTGTCTATCCCGCGTACGCCGACTGTGCTTGCCGTCGCCATAGCTCCACCTCTTCTTAAGATTGGGGCGGCATAGGTACCGCGCCGCTGCGGCCTTCTCCTATCGCATCAGGAGGCTATTCCGATCTTGCTCGACAGGACGCGGGTGAGCGCGCCGCAAGTTGGTCGGCGCTGAGCGCTTGCGGACGCTCATAATCGGATTTCTTTTGCGTCGCTGCTTAACAAAAAGTTTTTATTCATCTTTGAATATTTGCAGTAAATTAGA
>JBPYDX010000071.1:0-3998 GCA_051986115.1 Candidatus Eremiobacteraceae bacterium | reverse complement strand
AACCGGCGAGCTGCCATACGTTCCGCCATTCGTTCGCAACGCATCTGCTGGAAAACGGCTACGACATTCGCACAGTGCAGGAGTTGCTCGGGCACAAGACGGTGACCACGACGATGATCTACACCCACGTCCTCAACCGACCGGGTATCGGTGTGAGAAGCCCGTTGGATTAGTAAGCTGCTCCCCCGCCGCTGGCGTGTTCCCAACCGTGAGACAGTTCCGCGCGCACGCGCGCGCGAGCGGGGTGTCACGCACCTGCCTTGAACGCTACAACTTTCTCAGTCTCCGATGTGGGTTCAATCTTCCAATATCGTTGCGCCTCACTTGGCAAGACAACCTCGCGATACGTGCTGTAAAGCATGAGCGGCGACGTATGCCCAAGCTCGGACGCTACGAGCGGAGCGTTTTGCGTAGCAGCAAGGCGATACGATGCGAACGAGTGACGCAAGCCGTTGTTCGGCCAGCGCGCGAGCTTGGCTTCTTCGCGAACGCTATCTAAGAGACGCCGGTATGCCCCTGGAATCAATCGGCCTTGCTTCTCGCTATAAGGGCGTAACCAGGCTGCAAGGTTAGGCTGTATTGGAATAATGCGCCGTCGCGCGGATTTCGCTTTAGCGCCTTTAATCTCGATGTGTCCGCGCGTAAGGTCGATTTCGTGCCAGTCGAGACGCTTTATTTCGGCGTCTCTAACTCCGGCGAACGCTCCGATTGCAAGCATCGGAAGCACATCTGGCGCAACGCGGTTTGCTGCTTCCAAGAGTGAGCGTAGTTCATCGACTTTGAAAATTTCCGGTGACTTGTCCGGTAGTTTTGGCTTGTCGATGTGCGTTACCGGATTCGAGTCGATCATTCGTCGGCGCGCTGCGTAGCCGAACAAGACCGAAATGTTTTTGCGAAAGTTGTCGAGTGTTTTCAGGTTGGAGCAATTCTGCGCGTGAAGCCATTTATCGATTTCTTCAACAGTGATGCTCGCAATAGAACGGCTGCCGAAATCACGCGAGAAGATTATTAGAATATTTCGCAGACTGCGAATGTAAATCTCGGCGCGTCCGGCCTTGCGCTTCGCTTCGAGTAGTTCCGTTACAAGCTCAGTAACGGTGACTTTGCAGCGGCGAATACGCTCTAAGTAATCGACGCGGAACGCCACAGCGTCGGCAATCGTTTCGCCGTAAACGGCCATTTTCTCGCTCGCTTCGATGAATGCAGCGAGCTTGTGCTGCGGGAGCTTGGCGGCTGTTTCGCCGTGGCGCTTAATGATGTTGCTCTGTTGCGAGGCGTAGGCTTCGGCTTCCTCTCTGAACCGAAAGAATTTGCGTCCTGCTTTGAGCGCGCGAAGATCGACGACGAACTTGAATTTAGGATGCTTTACTGGCCTGGCAATGATTCGTGGTGATTTCATACCGAAAAGAGACAATTTCTGGCAATAAATGTCAAATCGAATCCTATCTTATTTGCAAGTATCACATTATCAGTATATTATCGATGTAACGCGACAGACACAAAGTCCATTGCACTTTAGTCCATCAGGCATCGCCTTACAGGTCGCACGGGGCGGTTTTCGGCCTATCGAATTTGCTGAGCAGTGTCGATGGTAAGCTCTGATCTCTTTTGCCTCTCCGCCAAATTCAAAGGCGCCTAACAAGTCACACCGGTGGAAGGGCCCGGATTTGGTTAAGAATCTCTTGGCCTCCGCGATCACGCTTCTTCGTTGAGGAGTATACACTTTACAAATGTGAGGGGAGGGCAATTAGTTCCTGTTGTGGAAAAGTCGATTGTTCTTGTTTTGGCGCTATCTGTCGCGGTGATGGGGCTGGTTTCTTGCGCCAGCGGACCCCAGACGACAAACGGCTCGACCACAACGCATCAAACTAATCGTCAAACGTATGAGCTTCCCTTAGGGCGTACATATGATCCAGAGTAGGCTAATCAAGTAGGAGATAAAGGGTCAGAGCCTACTGTTAACACTTCGTTCAAATTCAGAGCAGTCATCACGGCCATGGCGAGGCCGCGGCGCAATCAGTCCTTGTCGATGGACGACGCGCCCCTCCGGAACCGGAAGCGGCAATTCGAGCCATCGTTTATCACCGTGTTTCAGCTTCACCCTTCAACACTTCGCAGCCGACAACCGCAAAGCTGGTGCCGCTGCCCCCGCAGCCGATAAGGAGGTGGCCGCCCTCGGCAACGGCATAATCTGTGTCGTCGTCAGCTTCCTGCGAATGCTCCCGAACAGTCACACGCACCGGGCGATCACGATGCATATTATCAAGGTATACCTCTGTTAGATCTGACTTCCTCCCACAGTGAGTCGACGTCGTGCTAATCCGTGCACAATTGGCGAGGTCGCTGGCCTTCGCCTCCGCCTCTGGGCCTTGCTTCTGCACGCCACTTTGACAACCGGTAAGGACAGTAAACACGACAGCGACTAACAAAATCGTTCTCACGCTTCGCTGGTTTTGCGCTCTATCGTCAATTCCGTCAAGCCTGGTCAGCATTGTTTGAAAATCCTCAGGGCTTGGCGCGTCTCGATACATGGCGGGCCAAAAGCGAATTGATTACGAGGGAGCTATTTATCATAAGATGAGCGGGGGCGATCGGCGTGAGGCGATCTTTCGCGACTATCTGGATCGATGGCCAGGCGCGCTAGAAATGGAGTTGTGTACATACGTCTCTAACCTTCTTCCCCGATACAACGAGCTTTGTGTCACAAGTAAGGAATGACGCCAATTGCGAATTTGGCAATTTCGCTGTATCTCGTAAAAACTGTTTACGAAGAGCAAGATGCGATCAATGAGAGGATGAGGGGGAGATCAAACTCCAGCGACAAAAGCGGATATGGCAAAAGCGAAGGTCGCCAATTAATGGCGTCGGATTGTTCGCTGCTCTACCGATCAGAGCAGGCACGCCGATCATCGAGTTTAAAGGCCGCATTATCCCGTGGGAAGAAGGCGCGGTCATGTTACTGCGCGAACCATGTTATCAAGTTTGATGCCATGCATGACATGGACGCTCGACCGCAATGGAGCCCGGCCATGCAAGACGGTTAGCGGCGCAGGTTTGCTAACTTCAAGCTGAGCGCGTTGAACTTGTTCGCTCGACAACATTCGCGTCATCAGAACAACGGCTGTGTGCCTTCCGCTTGCACAGCGGTCAACTCGTCCGGGTCGAGGCCGAGCAATTCCAGGATAGTGGGGGCTATCTGTGTGGTCTCCACCGGCCTGGTGACGGCTGTGCCAAGCGATGAATCAGGCAATACTACAAGGATCGGGACGTTGCGGTCTTCAGTGTGGTCGCCGCCATGCTCTGCGATCTTACCCATGTGCGCGGTGTAGACTACCCCATACTGGGAAATCCCGATTACGTCGGGCACGCGCGGGTCGCTTCGGTCAACGCCGATGAGTTGCGCCGCAGCGTCGCCGGTATATAGCTGTGACAGACCAGCGGAGGTAACGGGCTTGTTATCAATGCTGGCCGCATTGTTGTTGTAGTTCATCAGGAAGTTGCCAGCAAAGTCAGTGGCGCGCCTGGACCGGTCGTTGAGCCAGATAAGTATTCCGTCGTCATCTACGCCAAAGGCTACTAATGGGGTCTGAGTGTTCCCCCATGCAAGGTTAAGCGCGTCTATGATCATTCCGTCGTTGATCCGGTTGAGTGCAGCTATGTTCATCGGCGATTGGCCATGCTTAGCCGATATAATGATAGCCGTGTGCCCGAGTAGTCCACGCTCTTGGAGCGCGCTCACCATGCTCCCGAGGGATTGATCGACAAACGTGAGTGCGTTGGTCAGCACCGGGCCGGGAGTCAAGCCATCAGCCAGGTAGCCCCCATGGGCTGTTCCCGACGGATCCCCTTCAGTCCTGGAGGTTGGCAGCTTTTGGCCTGTCGAGACGGTTTGGAAGTTCATGCCGAAGATCGCCGGCGTTCCCGGGTTCCCCGATCCGTCGTGATTGTGACCTCGGATCCAGTTCAGGACTGCTTCGACTTTGTAGCCGTCGTATTGC
>JBPYDX010000070.1:0-6265 GCA_051986115.1 Candidatus Eremiobacteraceae bacterium | reverse complement strand
CGCCGCCTGCTGCTCTATGCAAACGAGGAAAAACTGGAGGTGCCTTTCCGCCGGGCTTTGTCTGCATTGCTCAATGACGAAGCCTCACACGTCGCAACTATGATCAAACTAGAAGCCCGTGCCAACGACGTGTTTCCGGATGTCGCACCGAGACCCGATGAAAGCCCCTTATTTACTGCTCTGATGCCCGCGATAGAGAACCTCGAACCTGCAGTGCTTGCCGTCTTCATGGCGTCGTACGAAGCGTCGGTTGCCATCCGATCGTATCAAGAACAGCAAACGTATCGCATCCCTTCTATTTTGGCGATCATGGGTTCGCATGCTGCCGAAGATGATGGCCGACACGCAAAAACTTTGCGCATCATAGCGCATGAATTCTTGCAGATTTTTCGCTCGCGCCATGGTGACGACGAGCTAGGCACATCGGTTGTATGGCGAACCAAGATCTTGGAACCGTTCAGCCGTTACTGGGGTTTAATGCCGGCCCACGAGTTTTATCTCGCCGGCAGCGACAGGCGCCAGCTTCGCCACGTGCGCGAACTTGTCGATCACGATATCGCTATCATGACGAGAATTTTAAACTTTCTCAAGGTTTCGCCCGAAGCACAAACGTATGCGCGGGTCGCCGAAATTATCAACGACCTGCCGTCTGAGAATTAGGAGAGATTGCCTCCCAGACGAGCGCTCCAGCGGTAAAGTCCCAGGATAGTTAAGACGAAGACAATCGCGCCAAGCCAGGTCGCAATTGGCGCGAAGGCGTCACCAACAAGCGCAAATGGATTCGCATTGTTTGTGGCGACGATGACGCCGGCCAGCAAGACTCCGAAAAGGCTTTCTCCGACGATTGATCCCGATGCAACCAGGACGCCCATGCGCCTAGCAACAGCAGCGTTGGGCAGCTTCGCAACGTAGCGATTGTAAAGCCATCCGATAACTGCGCCGATAACCGCGGCCGACGTGGTGGCTGGGGGCAGATAGATTCCAAGCCCCACTGCCAGCGGTGGAAGTTGATAGCGAGTTCTCGCACGCAACACTTCGTCGATCGCGATAATAACCACCCCGATCAACGCTCCGGTTCCAATGAGCCCCCAATTGATTTGGCCGAGAATTACGCCCTTTGCGAGTGCGGAGATCAATGTCGCCTGCGGTGCAGGCAGTGCGTGTGGGCTACCTGTGAAGCCATACGCTTTGTTGAGGATATCGAGAATCGGCGGAATGACAATCGAGCCGAAGATCACGCCGGCGACAAGCGAGACCTGCTGGCGCCAAGGCGTGGCGTCAACTAGTTGGCCAGTCTTGAGATCTTGCAAATTATCATTTGATATGGTAGCGACGTTGAGCAGCACGGCGGTGACAAACAACGCATAAGCGACCAGCGCTGTAGCTCCGCCGGCTCCCGCACTTTTGGCCACTGCAAGCAAGAGCAAGGCCGCGCCGATAATGCTCAAAATTCCCAACCCTGACACCGGGCTATTTGAAGCTCCGATGAGACCCGCCATATAGCCGCACGCTGCGGCGACAAAAAAGCCAGCAATGACGACGTAGATAACACCAGCGACAACCAGCGGGAACGAGAGCGATGCGAGGGTCGTACCACTCAAGAAATTCGCTAAGAGCACTGCTAGCGGAACAAAACATGCCAGGCTGATTAGCCCAACCGTCCCGATTGGAAGATCGCGCTCCGTTCGTGGGAGCACCTCGGGGTTGCCGCTTGCAGCTGCACGCTGCCTCGAGGCGGCTAGTGACGAGAGGATGCCGCCGTAAACTGGCTTCACCAATCGGCCAAGCGTCCAGATCGCCGCGATACCTATCGTGCCCGCACCAATGAAGCGAACTTGGTGTGCCCATACCGTAAGCGCCACGTCAGCCGGCGTACCGGCCGTTGGATGCAGCGCGGTTAGCAGCGGTGTCAAAATCCCCCATGCGATGACAAGGCCAGCAAGGATCGCAAGACCCACCGAGATTCCAATCAAATAACCTGCACCAACCAGCGCAAGTGACATTGCAACACCAAAACCGCTGGCAGCGCCACCAATTCTAAAATAGCCTGCCACCGTATCGGTAAAAACCCGCGCAGATACTAGCCACGCGTACGCTGCTGAAACGATGCTGCCAATAGAAAGCGCGAGCAGCCCACGCTTGTTCTCTTGAATTGACTCTTGTGTCTCGCCGCGCGCGCCCACGCCGACCTTGAGCACCTCAGCGGCGGCGACGCCTTCGGGGTACGGCAGGGTAGATTGCGTCACGAGCGCCCTGCGCAAAGGCACGCTGTACATGACCCCAAGTATGCCGCCGATCGCACACACCGCGAACGATTCCCAGTACGGAAATCCCGACCACCAACCCACCATTACAAGACCCGGCAAGACAAAGATGATTGCAGACAACGTTCCGGCAGCAGAAGCCACTGTCTGAACGATGTTATTTTCAAAAATGGTGGCGTTCTTGAATGCGCGCAGCACCGCCATCGAGATCACCGCTGCCGGGATGGAGGTCGCGAACGTCAAGCCAACTTTGAGCCCCAAGTAAACGTTAGCCGCAGTAAACACAAGCGTGATTGCCGCGCCGAGCACAATCCCTCGCCAAGTCAGTTCTAGACGGGCATCTGTTGATGACACGGGCCGGGCTGACAAAACGAAATACCTCTCGGAGCAAAAGACAAAAACGAGCTGAAGCTTGCTCGCGTTGCAACGGGATGCCTCTGTTGCCGCACGAATCGCTGTGACACTCGCATGAAGTGTAAGCCCTTTGGATCAAGCGGACCTCCTGTCAGCGTGATTGGTCAAGGCACATGGAAGTTGCCGGTGCGTGGCGTTGCCGCTCGCGCGGCGAGTGAATCGTTGCGTCGTGGCATTGAACTCGGTATGACGCACATTGACACGGCTGAAATGTATGGCGATGGTAGCGTTGAGGAACTGGTAGCCGACGTTATAACGGGCATTCCACGCGAACAGCTCTTTATCGTGAGCAAAGTGCTGCCCTCACACGCTTCTTTTACGGGAACCGTTCGTGCGTGTGAAGGAAGCCTACGCCGCTTGCGCACGGATTATCTGGACTGCTACCTATTGCATTGGCGCGGCAACGTTGCTATCGAGGAAACGATGAGTGCGCTCGAGCGGCTTGCTCAAGACGGAAAGATACGTTCGCTCGGGGTAAGTAATTTCGGCGTTGGCGATATGGAGATCGCGCGGGCATCACTGCGCAAATACGCAATTGCTTGCAATCAAGTCAGCTATTCACTGGGCGACCGCGAACCCGAAAGAGATGTCATTCCCTACTGCCGGGAGCATGGAATTGCGTTTGTCGCCTACAGTCCGTTTGGAGAAGGCGATGTGCCGAGCCCGCGCTCGGCACGTGGTCGCGTGCTTGCCGAAATTGCTGCTCGTCATGGCGCAACAGCGCATCAAGTTATCTTGTCGTTTCTCACTCGCCACAAACCGGTGTTTGCTATACCTAAAGCTGCCAGGCTTGCACACGTTGAGGAGAATGCTGGGGCTGTGAATGTCGCGTTAACAAAAACGGATGTAGCGGATATCGACGCAGCATTTCGGGTGGCCAGGTGATGCACACCGACACTTTTGACGCCGATGTGCGGCGTTTTGTTTACGATCAGCTGGTGACCACGTGCAAGGCGTCGACTGTTGGTGAAACTGCAACGGCTCTTGGTGCCAGCGTCGCCGAGATGCAAGCTTCGTTTCAACGGCTTGCGGATGGCCACGTTTTTATCTTGCAGACCGACGGCGAAATCATGGCTGCCAATCCGTTTGCAAACGTGCCAACAACCTTCGTAGTAGAGTCGAATCGCCGGCGCTGGTCAGCCATGTGTGTTTGGGACGCGCTCGGCATACCGGCAATGCTCAAGGTCGATGCAGTTATCAATACGTCGTGCGGCGATTGCAATGACCGCATCGAGCTGCGCGTGCAAGGCGGTGAGCTGCAAACAGTCGATCCAGTGGTTCATTTTGCCGTGCCGGCCAAACAGTGGTGGAACAACATTGTCTTTTCTTGAAGGACCATGCTCTGCTTTCGGTCGGAAGCGCACGCGCAATTGTGGTGCGAGCTATGGAAGCTGCCCGGCGGCGAAACTTTCAGTGTAAGGCAATGTTGGAAGCTAGCGTCAGCGTGGTATGGCGAAGATCGTCGAGCACTCTCATGGCGGCGAAGAACTCCCGAAGAAGCAAAGCGCCTCTTTGAAAGTATTGGCTTGACGTCGTCTTTTTGGCGTTTTGGCTAAGCTATGTCGCTCCCGACCCCTAGCCGTCGAGTTTTGCGATCTGTCGCGCGGCGGTCGCGTTGCCGGGATCGAGTTTTAGAACTTGCCGCCAATACTCAACAGCTTTGTCTCGCTCGCCCATACGTAAGCTTGACCACGCTGCATAATCCCAGCTAAAAACATCCTTGGGCGAGTAGCGGGTGGCGGAGAGAAAAGCCTCCCGCGCTTTTGCATATTGTTTATCCAAGAAGAAGGCACGGCCTAAGTCGAAGGCGAGTGGCGCATAGGTTGGATTATACGACAATCCCGTACTGAAGATATCAATTGCCTTTTTCCGATCGTCAAGGTTGCCGCCGGCGCTCATGTACATGAGCTCTCCCCATCCCTGCCATCCTTGTGGTACGTTTTTATCGACGCGGGTTGCCTTGCGGTAATAGTATGCGGCGTCGCTTAATCGAAAGGTGCGCTCGAAGTTTACGCCCCGGTAGTAAACGGTAAATGCGATCATCGGACGGAAAAGTAGCCAGCCTCCAACGAGCACGATCACGAGGATAATCCACCGGTCATAGGTGCGGATTATGTACGGACGCTCGTTGGGTTTATTTTCGTTCACGCGATCACCGCAAAGAAGAGCGCGAGGAAAACAAGGATATAACCGGCGGCCATTTCGGCAGCAAGATGCCACTTCTTCACTACTGGATGATGCATGTACCAGGGTGCAAGCGAACCAACAAAAAGCACCGGCACTCCATGACCGATGCCGAATGTCATCATGAGCAACGACCCGAGCGCGAGTTTCCCTTGAAAGGTTGTAACCGCAAGAGCACCGATCATAAACGGCGTCGCATCGGGTGCAATCAAAAACGCAAACCCGACACCGAGCAGATAGGCACCGACAAGCCCATGACCAGCAACGGAAAGCCACGGTGCTTCCCACTTAATTTCAACGAGGCGGATCATGGAAAGCCCCATGAGCAGGCACAGCGCGGCGGTGAAGTAGTAAAGGATGCCCGTCAGGGTGAGGAGCGCGCCAAACGAGCCTGCAACCGCGCCAACCAGCGCGTAGACGCTGCAAATGCCGGCGACAAAGGCTAGCGACAGAACAACGCCACCACCAAACGACTTCGCCTCTCGACCAGCGTAGTTGACGATCGCGACCATCCGGGGAACACTTGAAGGGCTAAGGCTGCTGATCACGCCGCCAAAGAGCATGATCAGCAACGCGATGCCTAAGTGATTTTGGACGACATCACGCATGTTCTCCGTGAGTTCCCAGGGATTGCTCCAATCCATACATTTATCTTATCGGTTGCAGGCGTAGAGCCGGCTAGGGCCAAGCTGAGCGGGACAAGAATCAGACTATTGTTGAGAGCATTTGTATCATGATAACTCACGCTGAAATCGAACAGTTAATCCGCCGCACGCTTCCCGACGCCGCAGTTGAGACCACAGACCGCACTGGGACTCTCGATCACTATAATGTCAGGGTAGTCTCAGCCCAGTTTTCGGGAAAGCCGTTGCTGGACCAACATCGAATGGTTTACGATGCGCTGACAGAAGCACTCAAGGATGGACGGCTGCACGCGGTCGAGTTGAAAACGGAAGTAGCAAAATGATGGATGACATAAAGCATCAGATCGAAGAAGAGATCAGCAAGCACAAGATCGTGGTTTACGGCAAGGGCACCAAACAAGCGCCGAGATGCGGGTTTACATTAGAAACCATTGATTTTTTCAACCAAATTGGCTTCCCGTTTGAAGTCTTCGACGTGCTAGAGAACAACGCAAAACGTCAGGCGCTCACAGAGATGACCAACTGGCCGACGCTGCCCAAGGTTTTCATTAACGGCAAATTTTATGGCGATACAGACATTTTGGGACCGATGGCTGAAAATGGTGAACTCGAGCGTGTTCTGGCGGAGGCATTTGCCGACGCAAGAACTTAACGGTCCAGTGTACCTCGTTTCACGGGTCTAGAGCCTACTGCTTCTTCACTTAGAGGGCGAGCGTCGCGCGAGCGACGAACGGGTCCGTCCCGGGTTTGGCGGCCTCT
>JBPYDX010000069.1:0-6918 GCA_051986115.1 Candidatus Eremiobacteraceae bacterium | reverse complement strand
TCTTGACATACGCGTGGTGGGAGAAGAAGTGCTCGTCCACCACCCCTCGCGCCAGAAAGTTCACATCCTCAACCGTACTGCCGGACAGATACTCGAGCTGTGCAACGGCCAGCGTACGCAGGAGCAAATTGCGCAGTCGCTTGTGGCAGAAACTGGGGCCGACACGACCACCGTCTCGCGCGACGTTGCCCAAATGGTTGAAGAATTTGTTAAGCTCGGACTCGTAGCGAGCTAAAGACCAGCGCTAACCTGGATCAATTATCTTCCGAAGCGGCCGACAAGCTCTGTTTTTGCAAGTATGTGTTGGCGCATCACGTTGAGCAACGTAGGCCCCGATGTCAGCGGGCTTACGGCTTCGAGATGATCGACGTCGAGGGCATAGAGCGTAAAGACATAGTGGTGAGGCTCATCGCCCGACGGTGGGCACGGCCCACCATAGCCAACCGTTTGAAAATCGTTGCGGCCTTGAGTGGCACCTTTGGGCATGAGAGCGCCGGTACCGGTTCCCGCATTTTGGGCTAATCTAAGGGTTGATGACGGAAGATCAAAAACAACCCAGTGCCACCATCCCTGGCCCGAGCGCGCATCCGGGTCGAACACGGTTAGAGCAAAACTACGCGTTCCGTCCGGTGCTCCGCTCCACATCAGCTCGGGAGAAATGTTACTCCCAGTGCAGCCAAAACCGTTAAACGAAAACGCATGTGGAATTGTCGCGCCCGGCTTGAACGCGCTGCTGTGCAAAGTGAAATCGGCCACCGCTGCGCGCACCCCGCACATCAAAAAGAGAGCGGCGAAAGCTAGCAAGCGCAGCGTCTTCATCGGCGACGATTTGGGAAAAGATAACCAGCGCACCTTTTAAGGATAGCAATATGAGGCGGATTGGCATCACCGGTGCATCTGGTTTCATCGGAAGACCGCTGGCAACGGCCCTCTTGGGGCGTGGCGATGCGGTTCGGGCTTTCACGCGCAATCCGCAGGCAAACCACTTCCCCGCCGGCCTCGAAGTATGTCAGCTCGATTTTGCTACCGCTGACACGGCGGCGGCCGCTGCTGTGCTTGAGGGGCTCGACGCCGTCGTTCATTTGGCAGGCGAAACCATTGCCGGGCGTTGGACTCCACAGAAAAAACAACAGATTTATTCCTCGCGGCAACTTATAACCCGTAACGTCGTGGCAGCCATTCGAGCTTGTAAGAATCCTCCGCGCACGCTTGTGTGTGCGTCTGCGGCGGGCTACTACGGTTCGCGTGGTGATGAGGCCCAGACTGAAGACTCGCCGCCTGGCAAAGATTTTCTAGCTCGCGTATGCATCGATTGGGAAGCCGAAGCACGGGCTGCGGAATCGTTTGGCGTGCGAGTTGTTTGTTTGCGCCAAGGACTGGTGCTTGGCAAAGACGGCGGAGCACTCAAAGCCATGCTCTTGCCATTTAAACTTGGCGCCGGCGGCCCGTTGGGTTCGGGTGCGCAGTGGTGGCCATGGATTCATATCGAAGACGCAATCGGTCTTTATCTCTTTGCGCTCGATCGCGACGATGTTCGAGGTCCGATGAACGCGGTCTCACCCGACATTGCCACGAACGCGCGCTTTTCCCAGGCACTTGCTTACGCGCTACGCCGGCCGGCACTCGCAGTTGCCCCGGCATTTGGCTTACACGTTGTCTTGGGCGAATTTGCAGACTCGTTGCTCGCAAGCCAACTCTTGCTGCCGGCCAAAGCTGAAGACTTAGGCTACATGTGGCGACACGAGTCCTTAGACCAGGCACTCCTTGATTTGCTGGGTGCGCCGGCTCGTGCACCCGGAACGACTCACTATGAGAGCGCTGAAACCGTCGCATCCAGTCCGCTGGAAGTCTTTAGATTTTTTTCAGACCCGGCAAACCTCAAGATCTTGACGCCTCCTTCGCTCGAGTTGAAGATCAAGACCCCGCTTCCCATTGCAATGCGACGTGCAACGGTCCTTGAATACGAAGTGAAAGTTCGTGGGCTAGCCGTTCGCTGGAAGAGCTTAGTGACACGTTGGCGTGAAGGTTACTCGTTTACCGACGTGCAGGTACGCGGTCCGTATCTATTATGGCGCCACCGCCATGATTTTGACGCAGTGGCCGGTGGTGTTGCGGTGCGCGATGAGATCGATTATGCACTTCCGCTCGCCCCGCTGAGTAACGTTGCCTTATCGCTTGTTCGCGAAGACGTGCGACAGATTTTTAATTATCGCCGCACGAGGTTAGATACGCTACTAAAAGGGAAGAGCGCTTCATGAGCGCCCTACCCTCGTTCAGCCGATTCGCGTTCCCCAACCCTGGAAAGGGCCATCGCTTGTGGGAGGGACCATCACCGTCGGCCGATCGCCCGCGATCAAACCTTGAATCGTTGTCGTCAGTATCATCTTTGCGTTCCCCCTTTTTTAGGTCGTGCTTGTTACGGTCATTGCTACTGCACAGCGGCCAAATTGTTTCAATGTAAAACGCGCAAAAGGTGGCATACATTCTAGATGACAACTAGCGGCTCATGACGGTCCAGGAACTCAACAACTATCTCGAGGCTAAAAACCGTGCAGAAGACATTAATGTTGCATTAACTAAGCTCGGCTTTAGCCCCGATTTCGTCGCCGCGAATGTTCTTTCAGGTGACCAACCGGTGACAATTGCCCACATCGCCATGCTCTGGCAAGGAATGCCGAACAAGCACGACCGCAAGCGCACGCGTCAATTATTTGATGTGCTCAGCGAAGTTGGGTTGCTCGAACCCAAAGGTGATGACGAGACCTGGATCGTCAGGGCAACCACTACTTAATAACGCTCCACTGGTAAGCATTCCACGTTGGTGAAAAAGGCGTCGGCGCAAAACCACGTATGGAATTCTGCACTGCAAAGCTATACCGCGGCGCGTACAGAAACTCGTATGGAATGTCGCTAGCAAGCATGTGCTGTACGCGAGCATAGGCTATTCGCCTTGAGACCAAATCGAATTTGCTAAGCGCTTGCGTTTCGAGGCTGTCGAGTTGCGCGTTACAGTAGCCTGCATAGTTAGCGACGCCAGAACAGGTCACAAGATCAGAATCATCTGGATCGACACCTGAGCGCCAAGCCATATACGCCAAATCAAAGCGCCCAGAAAGTAGCAGGCCACCTTGGGATGCGGGCAAATAGAATTGCGCGAGCGTCACTTTCTTAATAGCAACATCTATCCCGCGTTCGCGAAGCATTTGCTGGACATATTCGGCCGTGCGGACGGCAGTGTCGCTTTCGGGAAACGTTGTGAACGTCAAAGCAAGCGGCCTGCCATTTCGGCGGCGCACGCCATCGGCACCGCGACGGTAACCGAGCGAATCAAAGATCGCGTCAGCTTGCGCGGGCTTGTACGGCGGTAATTGCGCAGACGGGTCGTACGCCCATGAGAAAATTGGTTGGTCGCTGTTGGTCACACGGTATTGACCTCCGGTAATACTCGCCGCCAGACGTTCGCGATCGATCGAAAGCGCGATCGCCCGGCGCATGCGCACGTCATCCAGCGGCGGCCGGCGGCAATTAAAAACGATCGCCCCAAAACCTGCAAACGGCGCGTAAACGTAATGTACAGAAGTTGGGGTACCCATAGCCAATCGCTGTGCCGGCGATTGCAGCGACCAATCGAGCTGACCGCTGCGTAACATGATGAACGCTGAATTGGTGTCGGGGACCTCCTGCACGACGATCTTCGAAGTACGAGCCCTTCCTTTGAAGTACAGAGGGTTGGCTTGCAAAACGAGCCGGTCGCCACGCTGCCACTCGAGCAGCTCGTACGGTCCTGACCCTACAGGATGTGTGTTAAAGGAAGCATCGCGTAAGCTTGGGTGATTTGCAAATAGGTGCGCCGGCAAAATAGCTATCGGGTTTGTGCCGTAGGTAAAAAAAGTGGCGACGGCCGGCGGCCACGCTCGTTTGAGGTGCATGACCACCGTATACGAGTCCGGCGCGTAGATAAGATCGATCAAGTCGTATCCGCGCGTTGACTGAACATCATTAGACGGATCTGTGACAGCTTGCCATGTGAAGATCACATCGCTTGCGGTTACCGGTTGACCGTCTTGCCAGCGCACGTTGTCTCGGAGATGATACACAATCGTGCGCCCATCTGGGCTGATCCCGCCGTTGGCTTTAGTTGGTACTTGAAGCGCAAGCGCCGGCACGAGGCGGCCATGTGCGTCGACATCGAGTAACAGATCGAACATCAAGTGCGCGATTTGACGCTCATCGTCACTTTGAGCCAGTATTGGATTGAGGCTGTGCGGATCTTCGGAAATGTTAAAGGTTATTGTGTCGGAGTGGTGCTCGCCAGAAAAGCCGCCAAGGTGACTGCAGTCTACCAGACCTACCGCGCCGGCGAACGCGCAAAAGAGGAGCACGCACGATGTCACGAAGCTTCGTTGCATGAGACCTTCACAGATAGCGGTGCTTATCGTACTTGTAATCGGCGTGCTTCAAATCGCGTATTACTATCCCTTAATGCCTGCGGTTATAGCAGGCCATTTCAACGCGGCGGGCGTTGCGAACTCCTGGCAGCCGAAGCAGGTTTTCTTTGGTTTGTTTGCTCTGGTATATGTTTTGATTACTGTGACATACTTATCGATGCCGCGACTGCTCAACTCATTGCCGGTGGCACTCATCAGTCTGCCGAACAAAGATTATTGGCTTGCACCGCAGCGTCGCGTGGAAACGACACTCCGCATTGGCGATCAGATGGCTTGGTTTGGTGCGGCGGTTATGACGATGCTCGTGATCGTAGGTCAGCTGGCGATCCAAGCAAATTTGCCGGGTTCAGGCGGCAGGCTCACGGCTGCCGTATGGTTGCCCTTTGGCGCGCTTGCGATTTTTTCGATTGTGTGGGGAATCCGGTTTTTTTCCATCTTTCGCGTGCCTTCGCAGCCTACGTAGCAAGCGTTGGTCAAACGGTAATCGGCGGCGGCAGGGCGAGCCTGCGAACGCCTTTTGGATAATTGCCATCGGGGTGGCGCGCATCCCAATCTTGCGCCCGCGAGACCAGGAACTCAAAATTTTCGTAAGCACCCGGCCCGTGTTTTTGCCGCAGCGTTGCGACGACCGGTGCGAGGATCTCCCAGTATAGCTGCGGAGAGCTGCAATCATAATACAACTCGCCGGCGATGAGATGATTTTTGACATAGGATCCCAGCCGTTCGTAGTACTCCAAGGCAATGAGTTCTTTGTGCACATGGCTGTCGATGGGGTGCACTAGGAGCTCGCGACGAAATCCTGGGTCCTTGATGCGCTCCGGGAAGCTATGCGTGAGAAAGTCGAACGCGTCTTGGATGGCGGGTTCGTACGCCATTTCGAGCACTTTGAGCAAACCTTGGAGATCGTTGGCATTTCGGAGGTGCCGCAGCTGGATAACCGCGGCTACGGCCGTTGCCAAGATGAGAATATCGGCGCCAAACGATGCGTAGGTGCTCAACTGCTCATAATTCATAGGTGATTGCGCCTCCGCTTAGAAGTCAAGTTAGTATCGAGATGTCTATCATCGATTCGCTGTTGAATATCTTTCGGCCACGCCCGTCAATTCGAATGCCCCGGCGCTGGCCGCGTATTCCGATGTCAGACTCAACGCTCGTGACCTTGGCGGGGGGCAGACGCGAACCTGTTAGGCTTGCCAACCTCTCGGCGGGTGGAGCGCGCGTACAATCGTTGTTTGCTATGCAACCCCGCGAGCGCGTGACGCTAACCCTGCCACTAGGCGTTGGGTCTCGAAAAGAGTTGCATGCCGAAGTTGTTTACTGCAGGCGCGAAGGGCAAAGCCTGCACTATGCTGGTGGCCTGAGCTTCTTAGCCGCTGGACGTGACGGCATAGACGTCGTCGCCGAATACATCGACGCAGAGCGCCGTCGACGCTCGGGTGCGGGCGGGATGTGGCAAGGCTGAGTTGCCTGCCCGCGTAAACAGCGCATCCTGGTTGACCCGCAGTGTACTCGCGATCTCAATCGCAAGTCTGCTCTCCGATGCCTGTTACGAACTGATCATCCCCTTATTGCCCGCATTCCTCGCCGTGCTCGGCGGCGGGGCGCTCGCCTTGGGCGCAATCGAAGGTATTGCTGATGGCTTGGCGTCGGCGTTCAAATTGTGGGGCGGCGCGATCGCAGATTACAGCAAGCGACGTCGGACGCTAGCCGCCAGTGGTTATTTTGGGGTCGGCATTTTCATGCCGGCAATCGGTTTTGCGTCGACCATAGCTGGCGTCGCGGTACTGCGCGCGGCAGCTTGGGTTTGTCGTGGCTTTCGCAGTCCGATTCGCGATACGTTGCTAGTTGACGACACCGATCCAGCGCATGTTAATCGTGCATTTGGATTTCAACGAGCTTTTGATAGCATTGGTGCGGTAATCGGCCCAGCGGTCGCCATGGTTCTGGTAGCTATAAAGGTACCAGCGCACAAGGCAATTCTTTTTGGGTTCATCCCAGGGCTTGCGGCCGGAGCAATGTATTTTTGGGTTCGCGAGCGGCCGCGCACGACGCCGCCACGCCAACGTGTCATCATCGCGCTGGCCGGACTGCCCGCGACATTTAAGCGCTATTTGCTCGGCGCGGGCATCTTTGGTATCGGTAATTTTTCGGCGACGCTGTTAGTGCTCGTTGCGATGCGCGCCTTTACACCACATGTTGGTCTTGTGCATGCGACCGCGTTTGCTACTGCATTGTACTTGCTGCACAATACGCTGAACGCGAGTTTTTCGTATCCAGCTAGTCTGATAAGCGAACGCGTCGGCGCAGGTCGCATGTTGCTCATCGCGTTTGCATGCTACACAGTTGTTGGCGCACTCATAGCAACCGCGCCGACGCAGCCAGTCGCGATCGTGGCAGCGGTTGTGCTGGCCGGCCTGGGCATCGCGATCCTCGATCCAATGGAAGGGACATTTGCAACCCAATTGCTGCC
>JBPYDX010000068.1:0-10182 GCA_051986115.1 Candidatus Eremiobacteraceae bacterium | reverse complement strand
CAGGCCTTTTGCCTGGCGACATGCCTGCGCGCCTCATCATCAACCGGTTGCGCCCGCAATTGGTGCGCAAGGGGACCATGATGAGCGTTGACGACGTGCTCGAAATTTTGCGGCTGGACCTTGTGGGCGTGATTCCAGATGACAAGGGCGTTATCGTCGCGACGAATCGTGGGCAAAGCGTCGTTGATATTGCCGGCTCACCTACCGGCGCTGCGATTCGACGCATCGCCTCCCGCCTCACGGGCGAAGACGTGCCGATCCCTGATTTCCCCGCGCAGCAGGCTTGGTTTGGGCGATTGCTTTCAAAACTGAACTCCTCGCGACCAGCGGCGAAAGGATAATATCATGTTGGATTTCCTTAGCAGAATTTTCCGCCGCGAAGAATCAAGCAAGAGCCTTGCCAAGGAGCGCTTGCGCCTAGTGCTCATGTCCGACCGGGTTGCGCTTGCTCCAGAAACCTTTGACACCATGAAAGGCGAAATGCTCGGTGTGCTGGCGCGTTATTTAGAGATTGATGAACATGGCATGGACGTTCATTTCGAAAATGCCGAGCGGAGCTTTGCACTTTATGCCACGATCCCCATTACGAGCATCAAGTCGAGCGAACAAATCGAGCAAGAACGTCAGCGCCTCGCGGTTGGTGCGAATGGTGTGCACGTCCACGGCAACGGTGGCGTGCGCCGGCGCAGGCGCCGCCGGCGCCATCGAAATGGGGCAGCGGGTGGCACAAATGGCCAGGCGCTTCCACAAAGCGAAGCGGGCGAACAAAACGAACCACAAGCGTAGCCACGCGCAACGCGAGCGCGGCTGCAACTGATGCTCGAACGTCCTTGGTATCTCTCATTTAATTATCCACTGGCAGCGACGGCCGTTGCGCTTGCCAGTTTTGGTCTTGTTATCATCAAGAGTGCGACCCTGCACTCTGCCGACGGAGCCGGCGACTTCGCACGTCAGGCAGTGTATTTCGCTGTCGGCGTCGCCGGGATGATCGTTTTCTCGTTTATCGACTACCATCTGTGGCAGCGTTGGGCGTGGCCCTTATATGCAATCAACATCATCATGCTCGGCCTAGTCGCTACAAAGATCGGTCACTCGGCTTTTGGAGCACAGCGCTGGATCGGAGTCGGGCATATTGTGTTTCAGCCGTCAGAGCCTGCCAAGCTGCTCACAATACTCTCGCTGGGTGCCGTCTTGGCGGATCCCAAACGAAGCTTTAGCAGGTTGCGCGATCTTTGGATTCCACTCGCGGCCATAGCGCCGCCGACGTTGCTTGTGCTCAAGCAGCCCGATTTAGGCACTGCCTTGATCTTGGTTGTAATCTTGACCGCGATGTTGTTTTTTGCGCTCCCGAATCTTTTCCACTTCGCAGCTTACGCGACGGGACTCGCGCTCGCGGCAGCGTTTACGGTTCTCTCGCCATTCGTGCTCAAGAGCTATCAGCGCCAACGCTTGCTGGTATTTTTGCACCCACAATATGATTTGCAAGGAGCCGGCTGGAGCCTCATGCAGTCCAAGATTGCGATCGGATCCGGGCAGCTCACAGGCAAGGGGCTGTATCACGGCACGCAAACTCAATTGGGATTTGTTCCCGAACACCAGACCGATTTTATTTTTACGGTTATTGGTGAGGAGCTCGGATTCATCGGTGCTGTGGTGCTGCTCGTGCTGTATGGAGCGCTCCTCGGTTTGTCGATGCTTGCGGTAACCGCTGCCCGTGATCGCTACGGTTTGCTCATTGCTGTAGGCATTGTTGCGATGTTCTTATTTCAGGTCCTCATCAACATCGGTATGACTGTCGGCATCATGCCGATCACCGGCATTCCTTTGCCGTTTATATCGTACGGCGGTTCGAGCCTGGTCACGTGCTTTTTGGCCATCGGTGTGCTGCTCAACATTCACCTGCAGCGCTATAAGATGAGCTTTGCCGAGACGCAGTAGCTGCGACAGCGGTGGATGTAGAGCCCGCCGGCGTAAAGGCGGGACACGCTCGCCTGCCGAAAGACACAGCAGAGCCTGACAGAAACGGGTTTCGCCGGGTCGCGAAGCGGTGCCGAATATCGGATGCGGTGCGATGAACAGTTTTCAACAGGCGCGCCGCCGGAGTGATTCAAGGTTTTTTCAAGCGACAAATGTCAGGCCCTTAGTGCCCTCCGCTCGAGTTCCCGGCATGCACTTGCCGCCGGCTACTCGCGGACCTCGCTATAACCGAGGGGACAGAGGCTGATCGTAAACGCGAACGACCATAGCGCGACCGCTCTGCGCAACGCAGCAGAGCGGCTTTGCGCATTTTTGCAATCCTTAGAAGTAAAGGTGTACGGTATTGAAGACCGAGATTTTGATTTCATGCGACGATTGGGAAAACCGCGTTGCCGTTCTTGAAGACGGTGCTCTCGCCGAGATCTATTTCGAGCGCGAAGAAAAAGTAATCGGTTCCATCTATAAAGGCCGGGTTGAAAATGTTCTGCCCGGCATGGGCGCCTGCTTCGTCAACATCGGGCTGGGGCGTAACGCCTTCCTGTACGTTGACGATATTATGCGCGATCCCATCAACATCGGTGAAACGGAGATTACCGATCGTCGCCGAGGACACACGGTAAGCGAGCTGCTCAAAGTGGGCTCGGATGTTCTGGTACAGATCGTGAAAGAACCACGCGGGCTCAAAGGCGCTCGCGTTTCGACAAATATTTCCCTCCCCGGACGCTATCTTGTTTTGATGCCAACGGGCCGCTACTCGGGCGTCTCATCGCGCATTGAGGATGCCCACGAGCGCGAACGGCTCAAACAGATTATGCGCCGCGTGCGGCCCGAGGGAATGGCGACCATCGTGCGGACCGCGGCACAGGGCGTCAGCGAGGCTGAGCTTATTGCCGATCTCGGCGTGCAGCTGCGCTTATGGCACGGCATTCTCGAGAGCTACAAGCGCTCGACGGCCCCCGCCTTGTTGCACAAGGACCTCAACTTGGTGTTCAAAGCCGTGCGTGACTTTCTCACCAGCGACGTCAGCGCGGTTTCAATTGATTCCAAAGAACAGTATGACGAGATTCGCTCGACCATGTCGTTGCTTGGTCCTCAATATATCGATCGCCTTAAGCTCGTCGAAGGACCGGGCTCGCTGTTCGCTCAGCGCGGCATCGATGAAGAGCTGCAAAAGCTGCTCAAGCCCAAGATCCCGTTACCCTCTGGCGGCCACCTTGTGCTAGAGCACACCGAAGCGCTCACGGTCATCGACGTGAACACGGGCAAGTTCACAGGCGGACGCAATCTCGAAGACACGATCGTCCGCACCAATGTCGAGGCTGCCGCTGAAATCGCGCGGCAAGTTCGCTTGCGAGACATCGGCGGTATAATCGTTGTCGACTTTATCGATATGTCACACGCGCGCAGCCGCGAGCAAGTCATCAGAACGCTAACCGAAGCCTTGCGCCGCGACCGAACGCGCAGCACGATTCAAGAGTTTTCCAACCTCGGGTTGCTAGAGTTTACGCGCAAGCGTGTGGGCAAAGACTTGGCTGGCCAATTGCGCTCGGACTGCCCGTATTGTTCGGGTCTTGGTAGCGTCATGTCGAGTGAAACCGTGGCCATTAGCGTACTGCGCAAAATTCGCGACCGCGTTGCCCGTAACGGCGTCCGCAAACTCGATGTGGTGGCAGATGCCGGCGTCGCCACCCAGCTGTTGGGGTGGTACCGCGACGAGTTCGAAAAATTGGGCCGCGATCACGATGTTGAGATTGCGCTCTTCGTGGAACCGCAACATCACCGCGAAGATGTGGTCGTAGAAGAATCACGGCGTATGCGTGCGCTTCTCGTGAGCGGGAGCGTTATCGAAACCACGCTATTACCAGTTCGGCTTCCAAATCCGGCATCTGGCGTTGCCGAAGTGAACGGTTACCTCATTGAAGTGAAAGATGCCGCCAACGCGACGGGCCAGCTCGTCAAGCTACGGATCAGCGCGACGGAAGGGAACCTCGTGCGTGCCGAACTTGCTGAACCGCTACCTGCTGCCGGACGACGTCGGCGCGGTCAACGAGCGCGAGGGAAAGAGGCCATACCGAGCGATGCGCCGATTGCACCGCCCGCACCGTCACTGCGCGAAGTTGCTGCCGGTGAAAACGGTCGACGCGACGATGAAACGCATCGGCGCCCAACAAGAACGCGTCGGCCCGAAACGGTTGCCTTCTCGATCGCTGATGACGAAGATGTGTCGGTACGCGTCGCCACGTCGCCCGCTAAGAGTGCGCAAGCTGGTCAACGCGGCGGGCGCGGGCGCGGCGACGGCAATCGAACCGAAGCCGCGGGCCGCGGCCGCAAACGTGCAAGCGGCGGCACCCGCGCAGCCTCTTCGAATCCGCCGGCACTCGTTGTCGGGGGCGAGGGAGATATCGATTACGACGACGGCGACGACGACTCGACGCTTGCCATCCCATCGGCGCCAACCGAGCGCCACGCGCGACAAACACAACGTGAAGCCGCAAGTGGCAGTGGCTCTCGCCGATCGCGCCGTCGAAGAGGTCGCGGGGGCAGAAATCGCAACGAACGTGCGGACGCGCAAGCGCCTGAGGCCGACGAAGTTCGCACTAATGGCTACGATGAAGATGAAGCCATCGTTGTGCAACGCGAGGATGACTACGACGACGATGATATGAGCGCGGTTGTCGATCCCCGCCAGCCCGCTGCTAGTGGTCGTCCTATAAAACGCTTTGGCCCTGTGCGCCAGCTCTATGGACGGCCGTTGTCCATGGACGAGTTGGAGACACGCGGACAGCGATCTCGTGGATCGCGTCGTCCAGAACGCCCCAAAGGTGCTCGCGACCGAGAAGAACTCGATGTTATCGTTGCGCCCAAACGGCCGGCTGCCATCCATGTCGACGTTGCGGAAAGCGCACCGCCGCGGCGCAAACGATTCGAGGACGAACATCGAGAACGCCCGTCGCGCTCGCACGGCCAGCCACGTGGGCGTCATGCGGCGCCCAAACGGGAAGGTCCGCCAGTACGGCAGCTCTATCCGCCGCCGGATCAGGAATCTTCGTCGGACGGCAATGGGGAAGTGAGTGGACCTCAGAGCGACACAAGCGCGCCCAAGCCAATTGCACGCCCGGCCCGCGGCCCGCTTATGCGACCATCCGATGCGCCGCCTCTTCCCAAAGGTAAGGTGCGCCAGCTTTATCCGCCTCCGAGCGAACCCGAGGACTTGTCAGCTTCACTCGACGACGCGCAGTCGTACGAGCGCGCGATTGAGGAGCGCGTGATCGACGAGAGCGACGAAGCCAGCGACTCTGTCTTTATCAGTGATCCACAGGAGCTTGAGGAGCGGCGGCGACGGGCTCGAGAGCGCGCCCAGTCGCGACGGGAAGAGCAAGCCGCTGACGGGGAGACATCGAGCAGCGAGCGTGGCGAGACGCGCGCGAACGAACCAGTCGAGAGATATTCTGAAAGTGACGAATGGCCTGCATTCTAACATATAATGGAAAAACGCCCAAGCTTGGCAAGGGCGTTTTTGTTGCCCCAACTGCGTCGCTCATCGGTGACGTTGAAATCGGCGATGGCGCAAGCATCTGGTTTGGCGCAGTCTTACGCGGCGATGAAGCCGGCATCCGAATTGGTCCGCACACATCGGTGCAAGACAACGCTGTCATCCACGTCTATGAAGGTCACGATACGATCATTGAAGATCACGTGACCATAGGGCATGGCGCCATTCTCGAAGCTTGCCGCGTTAAGAGCAGCGCACTCATCGGCATGAATGCGGTTGTGCTTGAACGAGCGACAGTTGGGCACGGCGCGCTCGTGGCTGCAGGCGCTGTTGTGCTAGAAGGACAGGAGATACCTGACGGCATGCTTGCTGTGGGCGCGCCAGCGAAAGTGAAACGCGCACTCGAGGGCCGCTCAAAAGAATGGCTTGAAGTCGGTGCCTCCGCTTACATGCGCCTGACAAAAGCGTATCTTAAGGAAGGTATCGGATAATCGACTCAATCTCAGACAAATCTCCGAGACGATCAACGTTTACCGCTAGCTCCGGATAGGAGCTGCGAAGTCCGCGACATACCAGGCCTGTGAGCTCGCCGGCGCGGCGCTCGAGCTCCGCAATGCTGAGCTGACCTGTTAAGATCTTCAATACCAGCGTGGGCGAAAACAGCGAAGCCAGACGCAGTGGAGACTTTCTTGCACCTGTAAAGTTGCGCAGCACGGCGGCTACGCGCGCAACGTATCCAGCTCGAATGACACTCATCCCCGCACCGCAAAAAGTACCGTCTTTTAAGTGCACCCATGTGTGTCGAATGCTCGGATACGATCGCTCGTGAACCGAGCGCTCGACAAAACCATATCCAATGTCGCACGGCGTGCTGGCTGCGAGTCTGGCGAAGTCGTCAACGGCTGCGACCGAAAGCAAAGGCATATCGGTTGCGCTAACTACAACCATTTCGTTGTCTGGCAAGCCTCGCACGCCCGCAAGCACGCTATCGATGAGGTCGCCCCCGGGTTGAATGATTTCATCGGCAAGTGCAGACAGCTGCGGTACGCTCGCTGCAGCCGTTAGCGGCGTTACGCAGCGAATCTGCTTGATTGCAGTTGAGCCGCGCAGTGCTCGTAAGACACATATGAGCATGACCTCGCCGGAAATAGGCAAGTAGGCTTTATTGGGAACTTCGTAACCTGCGCGGCGAAAATCGGATTCAAGCTCACCGCCTGCCAGCGCCACCGCGTTGAAGCCCGCAGTCAAAGCGCGTTACCAAAGCGAGTTGTTGCAACCCACTCTCCGGCCTCGAGTTGTATGCTGTCCCGGCCGCGCTGCGCCGCGACGTCATTTTCGAAGAACCCGGCGACACACGATCCGCTGCCGCACAAAATTGATGCTCGTGCGCCTGCATCAAGGAGTCGTAAGCGCGCGCCGGCGATTGCCGGCATTGCCTGTTCGATTGGCGTCGTGAAATCGTTGTGTAGCAGCGCAGTGAAGCGCTCGAAGTCGTGGTCGCAAAACGCACGGCACATCTGCTCGGCTGCCGCGAACGCCGCGGTATCGAGTTCGTGTGGAACACCGCCGGAATCCAGCAACTCGTACGCTTTGGCTGTTATGCTGCCGCACCTCGGTTGCGCGATCACAATCCCCCAAGGAGGTGGCGAGCTTCCAAAAGCGCGTACTACGTCTCCAACTCCACTGACAATTTTTAAGCCACGAACGAGAAAACTCGGAACGTCTGAGCCAGTTTCAAGTGCAGCTTGAGCGAGCTGCTGTTGCGTGAGCAAAAGCCCTTGCTCTTTGCAGATCTTCTCGATACCGAAAAGCGCCGCTGCTGCGTCAGCGCTGCCACCGCCAAGGCCGGCTTGCGTCGGAATGTGTTTGGCAATAGCAATTGACACAGGTGGCAACGGCACTCCAAGTGCTTGCGCTGCGCGCCAAGCTAGATTATCTTGCTCGCCCAAATCCGGGATGTCGCATGTCACATGAAAACCGTCGCTGGAAGCTGCAAACGCTAGCTGATCGGCGAGCGCAAGTTCGGCGATGACGGAGACGAGCGTATGCAATCGTCCGTTGACGGGTCCCACTTCCAGTCTGAGATTGAGTTTCGCCGGCGCTGCGAGAGTAAATGGATGAGCCAGAGTTTTCAACGTTTTCCCTGGTTGGACGAACTCGTCGTGACGGTGTCCCGCGGCATGCGCCTCCGAGGCATCGTCAAAATGCCGATACATGCATGTGAGTAGCCACAGGCTTTTGGTACGTACTGCCACGGACCTTGTAGCGGCGTGGCTCATCAATCGGGCCTGCGTGCGGCCCCAACATTTTGTAAGGAGCTCTTCCCATGGACGCCATGGTTGCTCGCGATCAGCAAAAACCGCCCGAACTCGACAGCCTGCTGCGGCAGATGCTGGCGCTCGGTGCTTCCGACCTTCATCTAAAAGCGGCGGCGCCGCCGATGGCTCGCGCGCACGGGGTGCTCAAGCCGCTTTCCGAACGACCGCTCTCATTGCCCGAGTGCGAAAATCTAGTTTTCTCCTCCATGACGCATGCACAGCAACAAGAATTCATGGAAACCAAAGAGCTGGACTACGCTTATGGTTTGCATGGCCACGGGCGCTTTCGTGTCAACGCCTACTTCCAACGTGGCACGGTTAGCGCTGCTTTCCGTTCGGTTCGTTTGGATATACCAAGTTTTGAAGAGCTGCGCTTGCCGACGTCGTTGCGCGCACTGTGCGATAATCGTGACGGCATCATTCTTCTGACGGGCGCAACAGGTACCGGCAAATCGACGACCCTGGCGGCCATGATCGATCACATCAACTCGACTCAGCGGCGCCACGTGGTAACAATCGAAGATCCTATCGAATACATCCATGTTGACAAGATGTCGATCATTTCGCAGCGCGAGGTCGGCATCGACACCGAATCGTTTACTATCGCGCTTAAACAAGCATTGCGCCAAGATCCAGATGTTATTCTCATCGGTGAGATGCGCGATCCCGAAACCATTATCACCGCGTTAACAGCGGCCGAGACGGGCCACTTGGTGCTTTCAACTCTGCACACGCAGAACACCACGCAAGCCGTCGAACGTATCATGGACGCACTGCCTGAAGCAAACCGCAAGATGTTCATGGTACAACTCGCGACAAGCTTGCGAGGCATCGTGTCGCAGCGCTTGCTGACTCGCCTCGACGGGTCTGGCGTCGTTCCCGCCGTCGAAGTACTGATCGCAACCCCCACCATTAAGAGCTTGGTGATGGAAGGCAAGTTCAGCGAAATGTACCAGTACATTTCGGGTGGTCGCTTCGACGGCATGCAAACATTTACGCAATCGCTCATCGATCTGTATCAAAGCGGCCTGGTAACTGAAAAAGAAGCCTATTCAAAAGCAGATCGTCCCACTGAGTTCCGCTTGGCGATTGAGGGTCACATTACAAGCGGCGCCGACATGCAAGAGATGGGCGCGTACTAAATGCCTGGGACCAAACGCCCTGGTCCTGAATGGTATACGCCGTACTTCGCACCGACGACGATCTTGGTGGCGGCGCTCGTGCTGCTTGTTTCCATTCAAGCAGGTCGGTATACCGGCAATTATTTTATTGCACGCGACAAAGCGCCGGCGTTGACCGCGCCGGTCAATCCAACGGTGCAGCACCCGGCAAAAGTGGCAACGCACGGTCAATCGGCGCACGCCAAAACGCACTCGAGCAAGACCTCGCACTCGTAATCGCCAACCTAACAAAGCACCGCTTTTGCACGGCCGCCAAGGCCCGTTACCGTAAAGGTTATCAGTGCGTCCCGGCTATCGTCTGCGAGGAGTTGCTGTACGGGGGTACACAGAACGCGCGCATTTTGCTAGCATAGTATAGTAATGAAGAGGTACGGATCGTGAAACAGAAGGGTACGGAAAAAGTTAAGCGCGGGTTGGCGCAAATGCTCAAAGCGGGCGTAATCATGGACGTCACGACGCCCGAGCAAGCAATTATCGCTCAAGAAGCCGGCGCCGTTGCTGTTATGGCGCTCGAACGGGTTCCAGCCGACATCCGCAAAGAAGGCGGCGTGGCGCGCATGGCCGCGATTGAGGTCGTGCAACGCATTATGGATGCGGTGACCATTCCGGTCATGGCCAAGGCACGCATCGGTCATTTTGTCGAGGCGCAAGTGCTCGAAGCATTGGGAATCGACTTCATTGACGAGAGCGAAGTCCTCACGCCTGCCGACGAGTCGTACCATATCGACAAGCGGCCGTTCACAGTACCGTTCGTGTGCGGGGCACGCAATCTTGGTGAAGCGCTGCGGCGCATCGCCGAGGGTGCGGCAATGATCCGCACGAAAGGTGAGGCCGGTTCCGGCAACATTGTTGAAGCAATTCGTCATCTGCGTCAAGTGAACGACGATATTCGTCGTCTTTCAGTGTTGCCCGAAGAAGAGCTCGTTAGCGTGGCGCGCGATTTGGGATCGCCTGTTGAACTTGTGCGTGAGGTGGCGCGCGCAGGTCGTTTGCCAGTGGTCATGTTCGTGGCAGGTGGAATAGCGACGCCGGCTGACGCTGCGCTGTGCATGCAGCTTGGTTCTGAAGGCGTTTTTGTGGGCTCTGGAATTTTCAAGAGCCAAAATCCAGCGAAAACGGCCAAAGCGATTGTCGAAGCCACACATTACTTCGACGATCCAAAAATTGTGCTTGAAGTTAGCAAAGAGCTGGGCGCTGCTATGCCCGGTTTGGA